>JAYSYB010000510.1:0-30932 GCA_043716775.1 Rubrivivax sp. | reverse complement strand
ACGTGCCTACCTCGACGAGTGGCCGATGACGGAAGAGCAAAAGCTGGCCGTGCTGGCGCGTGACCTCAACCGCTGCATCGCGGCGGGCGGCAACATCTACTTCCTGGCCAAGATTGGCGCCACCGACGGCAAGAGCTTCCAGCAGATGGCCGGCAGCATGACCGGCATGACCGAAGACGAGTACCGCGCCATGATGATCAGCGGCGGCCGGTCGGTGCAGGGCAACCGCGTGGTCGGCGAAGACGGCACGGCGCAGGCACAGCATCAGCCGCAAGGCACCGGCAAAGGAACTCTTTGACATGGCCCGCATCACCGCATCGGTTTACACGAGTCATGTGCCCGCCATCGGTGCCGCGCTCGACCTCGGCAAGAGCCACGAACCCTATTGGCAGCCCGTTTTCAAAGGCTACGAGTTCGGCAAGCAGTGGATGAAGGACAACAAGCCCGACGTCGTCTTCCTGGTCTTCAACGACCACGCGACCGCCTTCAGTCTGGAGATGATCCCCACCTTCGCCATCGGCACCGCAGCCGAATACCAGCCCGCCGACGAAGGCTGGGGCCCACGCCCGGTGCCCACCGTCATCGGCCACCCGGAACTGGCCTCACACATTGCGCAGAGCGTGATCCAGGACGACTTCGACCTCACCATCGTCAACAAGATGGATGTGGACCACGGTCTGACGGTGCCGCTGAGCCTGATGTGCGGCCAAGTCGATGCCTGGCCCTGCCCGGTGATTCCGTTTGCAGTGAACGTCGTGCAGTACCCGGTGCCGAGTGGCAAGCGCTGCTACAACCTGGGCCGCGCCATCTGCAAAGCCGTGGATAGCTACGACGAAGACTTGAACGTGCACATCTGGGGCACAGGCGGCATGAGCCACCAGTTGCAAGGGCCACGCGCCGGGCTCATCAATGCCGAGTGGGACAACCGCTTCCTGGACCGCCTGATTGCCGACCCTGCCGACCTGGCCACGCTGCCCCACATCGACTACGTGCGTGAGGCCGGCAGCGAAGGCATTGAACTGGTGATGTGGCTCATCGCGCGCGGTGCCATGAGTGACCAGCCGCCGCGCGTGCGCCACCGCTTCTATCACGTGCCGGCCAGCAACACGGCGGTCGGCCACCTCATTCTGGAGAACGCATGACGATCAAAGTTGCACTAGCCGGTGCCGGCGCCTTTGGCATCAAACACCTGGACGCCATCAAGCTGATCGACGGCGTGGAATGTGTGTCGCTCGTTGGCCGCGAACGGGCCAAGACACAGGCAGTGGCCGACAAGTACGGCATCCCGCACGTCACCACCGACCTGGCCGACAGCCTGGCGCTGAAGCACGTGGACGCCGTCATCTTGTGCACGCCCACGCAGATGCACGCCGCGCAGGCCATCGCCTGCCTGAAGGCCGGCAAACATGTGCAGGTTGAAATTCCATTGGCCGATTCACTGGCCGACGCACAAGCCGTGGTGGCCCTGCAGAAGTCCACCGGCCTGGTGGCGATGTGTGGCCACACGCGCCGCTTCAACCCCAGCCACCAGTGGGTTCGCAACAAGATCAAGGCCGGGGAGTTCAACATCCAGCAGATGGACGTGCAGACCTACTTCTTCCGCCGCAGCAACATGAATGCACTCGGCCAGGCGCGCAGCTGGACCGACCACCTGCTGTGGCACCACGCCGCACACACGGTGGACCTCTTCGCCTACCAGGTTGGCAGCCCCATCGTGAAGGCCAACGCGGTGCAAGGGCCCATCCACCCGGGGCTGGGCATAACCATGGACATGAGCATTCAATTGCAGGCGGCCAATGGCGCGATCTGCACGCTGTCGCTCAGCTTCAACAACGACGGGCCCATGTCGGGTCAAGGAACGTTCTTCCGCTACATCGGCGACACAGCCACCTACTTGGCGCGTTATGACGACCTGTACAACGGCAAGGAAGAGAAGATCGACGTCAGCCCGGTGGCGGTGTCGATGAACGGCATTGAACTGCAGGACCGCGAGTTCTTTGGGGCCATAACAGCCGGCCGTGAGCCGAATGCCAGCGTGGCGCAGGTGCTGCCGTGCTACGAAGTGCTGCACCGGCTGGATCAGCAGCTGGGCTGAAGCAGCCGGGCTAAGAGATTCGCCCGGTTTCAGAACAGCAGATCGTCCAGCCGGTCCTCAAATTGCTGCGTGGCGCGCAGATGTTTCAGGAAACGCTTGGCCTGCACCGGGTCGCCTGACAGCAGCTTGCGCTGTTGCTCCAGGCGCAGCAGGGTGGTGTTCAAGTCGCGCAGCTGGTCCTTCATCAAGAGGCCAAGCTGGGCGGGGTCGATGCGCTGCTGCGTGATCAGGCCGTAGCTGGCGCAAAAGGCGTACTGGCGGCCGTCGATTTCGGCTTCGAGTTCTCGCAATTGGTCGGCCAGCACCTTGTTGAAGTGTTTGACTTGCGCGGCAGCAATGCCGGCGGCGTACGCGATGTCCACCTGCTCGATCTGCAGTTGCAGCGTCAGCAGTGCCAGCAGGTCGCCGGCTGCGTAGGCGCTGTTGGCGCGTTGCATCAGCTCGGTGCTGCGCTGGCGCTCTTCAACGCTGACGTCAGCGGCCACGCGGTCGGGGTGCAGCGCGGCGGCCAGTTTGCGGAAGACCTCGCGCACGGTCTGCGAGATGCGCGCTTCGTCTTCTTCGGCGCGCTTCTGCGCCGCGGTCTTGGTTTTGCGCGGCGGGCGCTGCGCGGACTGCCGCTGATCTTGCTGCTCGGCCATTTTGGCGTGTGCGCGCTGCATCAGTTCTTCTTCGGACGCCAGTGGGTCGTCACCCAGGTCCACGCCGCCCACCTGTTCCAGCACGGCCTTCATGAGTTCCAGATGTTCTTCCTCCTCTTCGTCAAAGCTGATGTCGGCCCAGCGGTCGTATAGCGCCTTCATCTCGGCGTCAGGCGGGTCCACGCTTTCAATCAGGCTACCGCTCAAGTTGCACAGCATGCGCGTCAAGGCCTGGGTGTCAGCCTTTGACCACCGCCGGTTGAGCAGCAACTGCTCCAGCTCAACAGCCCAGGCGCGGCGCGCGGCCGCCAGCCGCGCCAACATCGGCGCAGCCTGCACTTCATGCATCTGCGCAAAACGCGGCAGCTGTTCCTGCCAGGTTTGCAGGCGGGAGCGCGCCTTGTCGATCTTGCCCAGCAGGGTCTGGAAACGTTTGTGTTCAGGGGACGCGGCCTTGCCACCGGCTGCGGCCGCACTGGCAATCTCCAGCGACGTGTTGCGTTTCATGGTGTGTCCAGTCGAAGTCAAGCGACCCGCGGGTCCAACGCATCGCGCAGCGCATCGCCCACCACGCTAAGGGAATAGATCAGCATGAACATCGCCATCACGGTGCCGGCCAGTGGCCACCAGATGTCGTTCGTCAAGTCCTGCGACGCTCCGCTGATCAGCAGACCCCAGCTGGCGCCGTCCTGCACGCCGATGCCCAGATACGTGAGGATGACTTCGGCCTTCACCGCGCCCAGCAGCACGAGTGAACTCGTCACGATGCCCACATGCATAACGTTAGGCAGTATCTCGCCGAACATGATGCGCCCCGGCCCTGCGCCCAGCACGCGCGCGGCCAGCACGTATTCCTTGCCCTTGTGTTTGAGCACTTCACCGCGCACCAGCCGCATGATGCCGACCCAGCTTGTTGCCGCCAGCGCCACGCACATCGACTCGATGCCACGCCCCAGCGAATAGGAAATGGCGGTGATGAGCAGGATGTCGGGGATCGACACCACCACCGAATACAGCCACGTGATCAGCGCGTCCACCCAGCCGCCGAAGTAGCCCGCCGCCAGGCCCAACGCCGTGCCGAAGGGGATGACGAGTGCGGTCGTGATGAAGCCGATGGTCACCGCCGTCTGCGCACCCGCCAGCACCCGGTAAAAGACCGAACGGCCTAGCACGTCGGTGCCCAGCAGCGTGGCCCAGTGCCAGGACGGCAGGTCCTGGCTGCCGCCGACATTGGCTTCGTGGTCGGGCAGGAAACCGGCGTGACCGGCGAGTGCGATCGCCGCAAACATCACCAGAACCAGCAGGCAGACGCGCGACTGCGGACCACGCCAGAGTGACCGCAGCAAGGCGGACCAGGTCATTGGTGCACCCTACGGCCTACGGCCGGTCCCGCCAAGCGGGAATTCGCCCTCGGCAAAGCCTGCGGGCTCATGAAAGCCTCACCCGTGGATCAGCCCATGCATACAGCAGGTCCGACAGCAGGTTGAACACCACCAGCGCGATTGCGCCCAGCACCGTCACGGCCTTCAGGATCGGCAGGTCGCCGCGCGAAAGCGCATCGATCGTCAGGCTGCCGATGCCGGGGATCGAGAAGAAGCGTTCCATCAGGAAGGAGCCCAAGATCAGGAACGGGATGCTCGTCACGTTGTTGGTGATGATCGGAATCCAGGCGTTGGGCAGCACATGCCGAAGCAGCACTCGGCCTTCGGTGGCGCCCTTGCTGCGCGCGGTGCGCACATAGTCGGCGCCGGCTTCGTCCAGAAACAGCGTGCGGTACAGGCGGATGTCGGGCCCCATCGAAATCAGCAGCAGGATCAGCCAGGGCAGAGCCAGATAGGCCACAGCGCCCGGGCCGCGCACGTAGCCCGAGATGGGGAACCAGCCCAGCTTGAAGGCCAGCAGGTATTGCAGCACCAGCACATAGACCAGGCCCGAGATGCTCATGCCGGCGATGAAGAGCGCGCGACTCACTTTGTCCGTCATGCCTTCCCGCCAGCGCGCGATAAAGAGCGCTAGCGCCACATTCACCGCACCGCCCACGAAGAACGGCGGCGCCGTCACCGACAGGCTGACCAGCGCACCGTCCTTCAGTTGCGTCCCCAGGTCCTCCCCCGTGACGAAGGACTTGCCGTAGTCGAAGGTGACGATCTGCTGCAGGAAGCCCATGAACTGCGTCGGCAGGCTCTGATCCAGCCCCCACAGACGGCGCAGGTTGGCGATGGCTTCTGGCGTGGCGTGCTGGCCCAGCGCCACGCGCACGGGGTCGGGGCCGAAGGCGTTGAAGAGCAGGAAGGTCAGTAGCGCCACGCCCAGGATGGTGGGCAGCGTCAGCAGCAGCCGGCGCAGCACATACGCGGTCAAGGCACGCCCTTTTTCTTGCGCGCCACGTCGATGTCGAGGTACATGAACTCGGGCGTCATCAGGTTGCGCTTGAAGTTGGACAGCCACTTCTGTGTGATGCCAAAGCGCAGGCTGTTGTGGCCGATGATCACCGGCACTTCGTCCTTGACGATCTCGTTCATGGTCTTGAAGAGGGCAAGCCGCTCGGGGCCGCTGGGCATCAACCGTGACGCTTCATAGGCCTTGTCGTACGCGGCGTTGGCAAAGGCCGCGTGGTTGGGGCCGGGTGGGCCGTTCTTGCCGTACAGCAACTGGTAGAAGTTCTCGGCGTCGGGGTAGTCGGCCTGCCAGGCCGAGTCGGCAAGCTGGTAATTGCCACTCTCCAGGCTGCGCAGGTAGGTGGGGAAGTCGCCGAACACGCCCTTGACCTGCACGCCCGCGGCCGCGAACTTGGCTTTTGCCAGGTCAAAGCCGGTGCGTGCCGCCACGCTGCTGGCCGAATACAAGATGCTTAGCGCCGGCAGGCCCTTGCCGTCGGGGTAGCCCGCTTCGACCAGCAGCCGCTTGGCCTGCGCCAAGTCGTAGCCATGGTAGGTGGCGCCGGTCTCGCGTTCGCTGCCCAGCAATTCAATGGGCACCATGCTTTTGAGCTTGCGGCCGCGGCCGTTCAGCAGCACGTCGATTTCTGCCTGCGTGTCCACCAGGTGCGCCAGCGCCTGACGCAGCTTCTTGTTGCCGCCCAAGAGCGGGTCTTTCATGTTGAGCGAGGTGTAGGTGGTGTCGGTGCCGAGCGCCCAGTAGATGCTGAACTTGGCCGCAAACTCGCCGGCGACTTTGAAGTCGCCGTCACCGTTCTTGACCACCATCTTGCTGAAGTTGGCGCGGTCAAGGGCGCGCCAGTCGATCTCGCCTTTCAAGAACTTCAGCATGCCGGGCTGCGCTTCTTCAATCAGCGGCATTTCCACCACGTCGACCAGCGGCAGCCTCTTGCCGGCGTCCTTCAAGAGCCCCTTTTCAGCATCACCGGGCGCGGCGGCGGTGGGGTAGTTGCCATGGTAGCGGGGGTTCTTCAGCAAGCGCAGCGTGCCCTTGCGTTCGACGTTGGCCAGCGTGAACGGGCCCGTGCCCACCGGGTGCACGGCGAACTGCTCGCCATAGGTGCGCACCGCTTCCTGCGGCACCACCGACGACGACGACGCCGCCAGCGCAAACAGGAACAGCGGGTTGGGCTTGGTGAGCTTGATGGTCAGCGTGTGGCTGTCCACCTTCTGCAGGCCGGCAATGCCCAGCTTGGAGGTGTCGCCTGCAGGCCCGGCCTTGGCGGTTGCGGCATGGAAGTCGTCCATGCCCACCACCGCGCCGGCCAACAGGAACCAGCTCTTGTGGTTGAGGTTGGCGTCGGCAAAACGGCGCAGCGAAAACAGCACGTCGTCGGCAACCAGTTCGCGGCCCTTGCCGCCCGGGAAGCAGGTGTCGTCGTGGAAGCGCACGCCCTTCTTCAGCTTGAAGGTGTAGGTGAGCCGGTCGGCGCTCAGTTCGGGCATGCGCTCCAGCAAGTCAGGCTCCAACTTGTACGGGCGCTCGAGGTAGGCATAACGCAGCAGCGTGCTGTACACCATGCTGATCACAGCTTGCGATTCGCTGTCGAACTGGCGCACTGGGTCCAGCGATTCGAAGCCGCCGGCGCGGTAGAAGTTGAGCACTTTCAGGTCAGCGGCTGGGGCCTGCGCCTGTGCCAGGCCGGCGCTGAGTGCCACTGCGGCGCACAGGGCGCCGAGCGCACTGATGCTGCGGATGCTGCGGATGCTGCGGATGATTTTCATCGGATGCTTCCTCGGTCTGGCCTTGGTTTCAAGGGCGCTTGGTCTTGCGCGCCATGTCGATGTCGATGTACTCGAACTCGGGCTGCATCAGGTTGCGCTTGAAATTGCGCAGCCACTTCTGCGTGATGGACACGCGCAGCGGGCTGTGGTTCAAGAACACGGGCACCTCGTCAGCCAGCACCGCATTCATGGCGCGAAAGTGCGCCAGCCGCTGCGGGCCGTTGGCCATGTGGCGCGACGCTTCATAAGCCTTGTCGTAGGACGCATTGACGAAAGACCCGACGTTGGGCCCAGGCGCCACGTTCTTGCCGTGCAGCAGCTGGTAGAAGTTTTCGGCGTCAGGGTAGTCGGCGTTCCAGGCGTAGTCGGCCAGTTGGAAGTTCGAACTTTCGGTGGCCTTGACGAAGGTCGGGTAGTCCATGAACTGCGCCTTCAGCACCACGCCAGCGGCGGCGAAGCGCGCCTTCAGGAAGTCGAAGCGGTCGCGTGCGGCGCTGTTGGTGTTCTGGAAGGTCACGGTCAGTGGCAGCAGGCCCGTGCCATTGGGATAGCCCGCCTCCGCGAGCAGGCGTTTGGCCGCGGCCACGTCGTGCCCGCGCCAGCGCGCGCCGCTGTCGCGTTCACTGCCCGGCAGGTCTAGCGGCACCAGACTTTGCGCGGCGTGGCCGCGGCCGTTGAGCAGCACCTTGATCTCGCCCGGTGTGTCCACCAGGTGTGCCAGCGCCTGCCGCAGCAGCTTGTTGGCGCCCAGTAGCGGGTCCTTCATGTTCACGGCAAAGTAGAAGACCGTCAGGCTCGGCGTCATGTGCAGGTCGAAGCGCGCCGCGTACTCCTCTTTCAAGCGCATGCTGCCGTCGTTACCACCCTCGCTTCCCAGCACGGCCATCTTGATGAAGTTGGCGCGGTCCAGCGCCTGGCGGTCGAATTCGCCGTTCAGGAAACGCAGCATCGCCGGCTGCGCTTCTTCAACCAGCGGCATCTCCACCACGTCCACCAGCGGCAGCTTGCGGCCGGCGTCCTTGAGCAGGCCCCGCTCTGCATCACCGGGCGCGCCGGTGGTGGGATACACACGGTGGTAGTTCGGATTCTTCAGCAGCCGCAGCACATCTTTTCGTTCTGCGTTCGCCAGCATGAAAGGGCCGGTGCCGACGGGATTGACGCTCAAGCGGTCCTTGTGGTGGCGCACCGCTTCGGGCGGCAGCACGGCGGTGGGTGACATCGCCAGTGCGTACAGGAAGAGCGGATTGGGTTGGACGAGGCGGATGCTGAAACGGTAGTTGTCGATGCGCTTCAGCCCTGAAATGTCGAAAGCCGCCAGGTCAGCGTCGGGCGCGGCCTTGGCCGTGGCCGCGCGGTAGGCATCCAGCCCGGCCACCGCGCCTTCCATTGCAAACCAGCTCTTGGTGTTGATGCGTGCGTCGGCATAGCGCCGCAGTGAAAACAGCACGTCGTCGGCCATCACCTCACGGCCCTTGCCGCCAGGGAAGCAGGCGTTGTCGTGAAAGCGGATGCCCTTCCTCAACGTCAAGGTGTAGATGAGCCCATCGGCAGACAGCTGCGGCATCTGTTCCAGCAGGTCAGGCTGCAACTTGTAGGGCCGCTCCAGGTAGCTGTAACGCAGCAGCGTGTTGTAGGTCATCGAGACGATGGCACTGGACGTGATGTCGAACTGGCGCTGCGGGTCCAGTGAATCGAAAGGCGCCGTGCGCGCCACGGTCAGCACTTTCTGGCCTTGGGCCTGCGCGCCCGGCACGGCGAGCGCAAGGGTCAGACACAGGGCGGTGATCCATAGTTTCACGGTGGCTCCCTTGTTCAGACCAGGTGGCAGGCGACTTGGTGGGCTGGGCCGTTGACGGACGGCACCACCGCGCGCAACACCGGCACCTCCTCCCGGCAGCGTGCCACAACCCGCGGGCAGCGGGTGTGGAAGGCGCAGCCCGGCGGCGGCCGGCTGGGGCTGGGCACATCGCCCTGCAGGGCGGGCTGCGTGCGGCGCTGGCGCGGGTCGATGGCGGGTGCGGCTGCCAGCAGGCTTTGCGTGTAGGGGTGCAGGGGCCGTGCAAAGAGTTCTGCCGCCGAAGCGGTCTCGACGATGCGGCCCAGGTACATCACCGCCACGCGGTCGCACAGGAATTGCACCACCGACAGGTCGTGCGACACGAAGAGGTAAGTCAGCTTCAACTGCGCCTGCAGCGCCACCAGCAGGTTCAGCACTTGCGACTGAATCGACATGTCCAGCGCCGACAGCGGCTCGTCCAGCACCACCACCTGCGGCTGCAGCGCCAGCGCCCGCGCGATGTCGATGCGCTGGCGCTGGCCACCCGAAAATTCATGCGGCCACCGCTGCAGGTGCTGCGGGTCCAGGCCCACCAGTTGCAGCAGTTCCTGGATGCGCTGCTCACGCGCTGCACCGCCCGGCATGCCGTGCAAGTCGAAAGGCATGTTCAGGATCTGGCCCACACGCTGGCGCGGGTTGAGCGACGCGAAGGGGTCCTGAAACACCATCTGCACCTGGCGCGACATCTGGCGCTTTTCATTGGGCGTCATCGCCTTCAGGTCACGCCCCGCAAAGCGCACGCTGCCGCGCGTGGGCGCGTGCAGGCCGGTCAGCACCCGCGCCAGCGTCGTCTTGCCACAGCCCGACTCGCCGACCACGCCCAGCACTTCGCCGGCGTGCAGCGCCAGGTCAACGCCCGTGACGGCCTGCACACGGCCGACCTCGCGCTTGAGCAGACCGCCAGTGATCGGAAAGTGCATGTCCAGGCCTTCGGCCTGCAGCAGCGGGGTGCCTGTCATGCCGTCTCCGCCAAAAGGAAGCAGGCCGCTTCGTGACTGCTGCCTGGCGCGACCGGCCGCAACGGAGGTTCAGCCTCCGCGCAGCGCGCAAAAGCCCGCGGGCAGCGCGTGCGGAAGCGGCAACCCCCACCGCGTTCATGCAGCGCCGGCAGCCCGCCGGGGATGACGTTCAAGCTGCTGCCGTCATGCCGCGTCTGCCCGGGCCGTGGCCGCGCGCCCAGCAGGCCCACGGTGTACGGATGCGCAGGCTGCTCGAAGAGCTGATTGACCGGCGCTTTTTCAACCACCTTGCCGGCATACATCACCACCACTTCATCGGCAATCTCGGCCACCACCGCCAGGTCGTGGGTGACGAAGAGCGTGGCCATGCCCAGGTCGCGCTGCAAATCGGCCAGCAGGTTCAGCACCTGAGCCTGGATCGTCACGTCCAGCGCCGTCGTGGGCTCGTCGGCGATCAGCAACGCCGGGTGATGGGCCAGCGCCATGGCGATCATCACGCGCTGCTTCATGCCACCGCTCATCTGGTGCGGGTGTTCGCCATAACGGCGCAACGCATCGGGGATCTTCACCTGCTGCAGCATCTGCAACGCACGGTCCCGCGCTTCTTTAGCGCCGGCGGTGCCATGGATGCGGAAGACCTCGGCGATCTGCTCGCCCACCGACAGCACGGGGTTCAGCGCCGTCATCGGCTCTTGAAAAATCATCGCCAGTTCACGGCCGCGCAGCCGCCGTCGCGCACCGGCGTCCAGCTGCACCAGGTCTTGGCCGCGAAAGTGAATCTGCCCGGTTTCGATGCGCGCGTTGTCGGGCAGCAGGCCCATGATCGACAGCGCGGTGACGCTCTTGCCGCAGCCCGATTCACCGGCGATGCAAACCGTCTTGCCGGCAGGCACCTGCAGCGACAGCCCGTCCACTGCGCGAAACGTGCCGCGCGGCGTTCGGAACGACGTGACCAGGCCGTTCACTTCAAGGGTTGTCATACTCTGGCCACTGGCCCCCGCTGTCCGCAAAACCGGGGGAATCCGCGCCTTGCGGCGCTTTCAACACCCCTGCTCACTTGATGATAGCAACGCGCCCAGTCGCTGAATTCACTGTGCCGGCGATCGGCCTTGGCTGCATGAATCTGAGCCACGCCTATGCCGCGCCGCCACCCGCCGACGTGGCTGAACGCCTGCTGCTGACCGCGCTGGATGAGGGGGTGACGCTCTTCGACACCGCCGCGCTTTACGGCTTTGGCGCCAATGAAACGCTGGTGGGCCGGGTGCTGAAGAAACACCGGCAACAGATCGTGCTGTGCTCCAAGGGCGGCATGGCCGGCGTCAACATGGACGGTGGCGTCAAGCGCGTCATCAACGGCCGCCCCGAGGCCATCCGCCGCAATTGCGAAGACAGTCTGCAGCGCCTGCAGACCGACCACATCGACCTCTACTAC
Organism: Rubrivivax sp.; assembly: GCA_043716775.1. Classification (GTDB taxonomy): domain Bacteria; phylum Pseudomonadota; class Gammaproteobacteria; order Burkholderiales; family Burkholderiaceae_C; genus Rubrivivax. Next base: position 19,805 of record JAYSYB010000510.1, on the reverse strand, counting down.
CTGCACCGTTGGGACAGGCAGGTGCCCATCGAAGACAGCGTGGGCGAGATGTCGCGCCTGCGTGAAGAGGGCAAGGTGCGCGCACTGGGCTTGTCTGAAGTATCGGCCGCGACGCTGAAGAAGGCGCAGACCGTGCACCGAATTGCCGCCGTGCAGACCGAATATTCGCTGTGGACGCGCAACGCCGAGATCGCGGTGCTGCAGGCTTGCCGCGACAGTGGCACCACCTTCGTCGCCTTCAGCCCGGTGGCGCGTGGCTTTCTGGCCGACACGCCACCCGACGTGGCGGCCTTCGACGCCAAGGACATCCGCCGCAGCATGCCGCGTTTTGACGCCACCCACTGGCCTGCCAACCTGGCGCTGCACAGCGGCCTGCGCGCCCTGGCGCAAGAGGCCGGCTGCACGGTGGCGCAGCTGGCGCTGGCCTGGCTGCTGAGCCGCGGCCCGCACGTGCTTCCGATCCCCGGCACCACCAGCGTCCAGCACCTGCGCGACAACATCGGCGCGGCGTCGGTGGTGTTGGCGCCGGCGCTGCTGGCGCGACTGGACGCACGGGTGAACCGGCACACCGTATCGGGCGCGCGCTATGGCCCGCAGGCCCGCAGTGAGGTGGACACCGAAGAGTTCGACGACACGGGCGGTTGACGCGCCACGGTCAGCCCCAGCCGCGACAGCCGCGACAGCCCTTTACCCCTTCCTGCGGCCGTGCAGTCCGTCACGGTCTAGGATAGAGGCCAACCCCGCTTTCGGACCTCAGCATGATCAACACGGGCATCCAGCACGCCGAAAGCCACCACGTCATCCGGGTGCGCATCTGGATATCTCACGTGGCCTGCCTGGGCGTGTTCTTCGTCCCCTTCACGTCTGAGCTGCTGGTCGCTGCAGTCATCGGCTATTTCCTGCGGGTCTTCGCCTTCGAGGTGGGTGCGCACCGCTACTTTTCACACCACGCTTTCAAGACCAGCCGCGTCTTCCAGTTTGTGCTGGCGCTGATGGTGGCCACCAGCGGCCACCGCGGGCCCATCTGGTGGGCCGTGCATCACCGCGCGCACCACCGCCATTCAGACACCGCGCGGGACGTGCATTCGCCGGTGGCGCATTCTTTCTGGCATGCCCACATGGGTTGGCTGATGGACCCGAAGACGGTGGACACCGATCTCGACGCCGCCAAGGATCTTTCGCGCGTGCCCGAACTGGTGTGGATCAACCGCTGGCACATGGTCTTCCCGATGCTGCTGCTGGTGGCCACGATGTTGGTGGGCGAGTACACCACCCTCTTCGGCCGCACCGGGCTTGGCATGGCCGCCGCCGTGTGGGTGTTCTTCGTCAGCACGGTGCTGGCGCTGCATGCCGCCTTTGCCGTCAACACGCTCACGCACGGCCGCAGGCCGGGCTTCTTCAGCCAGCGCCGCTACGACACCGGCGACAGCACCACCAATTCCTGGTTGCTGGCGATACCCACCATGGGCGCGTCCTGGCACAACAACCACCACCGCTGCATGAGCGCGGCGCGGGCCGGCTTCTTCTGGTGGGAACTGGACCTGTCGTATGTCAGCCTCTGGGTCTTGTCCCGGCTGGGCATCGTGTGGGACTTGCGGTCCGTGCCGCAGGCGCTGCTGGACAAGGGGCCGCTGCAGACGGCCTGATCACCTCAGGGCGCCGCCGGTGCCATCATGTGCCTGGCGGACGGATGAGGTTTGAACAACGATGGTGCAGCCCGCTTGGTGCTGCTGAGTAGGCCATCGGGGGCCGCAACGAGACCGTGCATGACACCATCGGCGCCACACCGGTGATGGCCTTGACGGCCTGCACCCGACCACCCCGCCGCGGCCGTCACGCACGGCGGCTACCGCCGAAAGACACACCATGGCATCGACCCTCATCGACTCGCGCATCTTTCAGGGCATCTTCAGCAGCGACGCGATGCGTCAAGTCTGGAGCGACGAAAACCGCACCGCCAAGTACATCGACGTCGAACGGGCGCTGGCCAAGGTGCAAGCCCGGCTGGGCCTGATCCCGCAGGAAGCGGCCGACGAGATCATCAGCCACTGCAGGCTGGACCAGATCGATATGGACCGCCTGCGCCAGCAGACCGAACGCATCGGCTATCCCGTTCTGGGCGTGGTGACGCAGATCAACCAGCTCTGCCGCGATGCTCTAGGTGAGTACGTGCATTGGGGCGCGACCACGCAGGACATCACCGACACCGCCACCGTGCTGCAGATTCGCGAAGCGCTGGCGCTCGTCGAAGCCGACCTGAAGAAGCTGGCGAATGCGCTGGCCAAACTGGCGAAGGAACATCGCCTCACGCCCGTCATCGGCCGCAGCAACCTGCAGCAGGCCATTCCCGTGACCTTCGGCTACAAGATGGCCGGCATCCTGTCCGCCGTGCAGCGCCACCAAGAACGGCTGCTGCAGCTGAAGGCGCGCGTGCTGGTGGGCGAATTCGCCGGCGCCGCCGGCACGCTGGCGAGCCTGGAAACAGGCGCGATGGAGACGCAGGCCGGTCTGTGCGCAGAACTCGGTCTGCAGCAACCCGTCATCGCCTGGCACACCATCCGCGACAACATCGCCGAATGCGGCACCTTCCTGGGGCTGGTGGGCGGCACGCTCGGAAAGCTCAGCATGGACGTGAAGCTGATGATGCAGACCGAAGTGGCTGAAGTCTTCGAGCCCTTCCACCACGGCCGCGGCAGCAGCAGCACCATGCCCCAGAAGAGAAATCCAATCGCCAGCTGCTACATCCACGCCGCCATCAGCGTCGTGCGCCAACATGCCGCCGCGCTGATGGACGCGATGGTGGCCGACCATGAACGCAGCACCGGCCCGTGGGAGATCGAATGGATCGTGCTGCCCGAGGCTTTCTGCTTGATGGCCGGCGCGCTGAAGCAGAGCATCGAGGTTGTCGAAGGGCTGGATGTGGACGCAGCAGCGATGCGGCGCAACATCGACATGACGCAGGGCCTGGTGATGAGCGAGGCGGTGATGATGGGCCTGGGCAAACACATCGGCCGCGAAGTTGCGCATGACCTGGTGTATGACCTGTGCCGCGAAGCGCGGGCGAAGAAGGTGCCCCTGATCGACTTGCTGGTGGTGCACCCCGAGATCGCCAGGCACGTGGACCGCAAGGCACTGCAAGGCATGCTGGACCCGGCCAACTATTTGGGGCAGAGCGGCGTGATGGTGGACCGGGTGTTGGCGCGGATGGTGGAATGACTGGTGGCACGGCCTGACACGGGTTGCGGCAAGGGCTGCTTTTGAGGTTGCAGGTTCACCACCTCAGCCCGCTGCGGCAGACCAGGCCGCGCTGGCGATGCGCAGCCGCCGTGCCAGGTAGACCGCCATGTTGCGGTACAGCCGGATGCCAAGTTCGGGATGGGCCTGCGCGAGCGCGATCAGCGCACCTTGGTCCAGGCGCAGCAGCTCGGTTTCGGAGTCGGCGACTGCATCGGCGCTGCGCCCGCCGCCGTCGAGCACGGCCGCTTCGCCAAAGAGCGTTCCGGGCGACAGGCTTGCAAAGCGCGGCCCGGGCAGGCCGTCGCTGCGTGGCGCGACGATGCTGATCGAACCGCGCACGACCAGGTAGACCGCGTCGGCCGCGTCGCCTTGGCGGAATACGTGTTCGCCGGCGGCCAGCGTCATGCGTTGGAGACGGCCGCGAACCCGGTCGATGTCGTCGGCAGCCAGGCCGTCGAACAATGCGTTGATGCCGGACGCAAGGGCCGACGACGGCCCCGATGGGCTGGGGGCAGCGCTCAGCAACATGCCCTCGGCGACATCGATCGCGAGGTCGGCATCGGCAAACCAGTCGTGTCCGTCCTGCCCGTTGACCCCAAACAGGTGCAGCCGCTGGCCGAGCGGCCGGCTGGACTGCACACCGGCCAGCAGCAGCCGCGCGTTGCGACGCTGCAGCCGCGGCGCAAGCTGTGCCAGCACATGCGCGCCGGTATCGTCGACGGTGCTGACGCGGCGCAGATCGAGCACCAGCACATCGGTGTCGGCCGGCAGGGCGTCGGCGGCTTGGTTGAGCTGCTCGGCGTTGCCGAAGAACAGCGCACCCTCGAGTTCGAGCACCGCGATCGCGGGCCGCAGGGGCATGAGCTTCGCCTCGATTTCGGCCGGGTGGACGCGCCGTGACGGCCGCTGCGCCGCGTTGTACCGCGAACGAATCGGTGAGCGGCTGAGCTGGCGCATGAACAGCAATATCGCCAGCGCGATGCCCAAGCCGATACCAAACAACGGCCCCCGCCACACCGTCGTCACCAGCACCACACTGACCACGCCGAGCGACAGGCCCAGGTCGGGCGATCGCGCGCCGCCCGCCACTTGGCGCAGCAAGCCGCGCGTCCAAGGGTCAACCAGCGCCCAGGCAACCGTGAGCATGATCCCGCCGAGCACCGCGACGGGCAGCCACGCCAGCAGCGGTGAGCCGACGAAGAACAGCGCCGCCGATGCCAGCGCCGCCATCACGGCCGCACGGCGCCCAACGCCACCAGCCTGCAACACCGCGGCCGCCCGCGAGCGCACCGTCCCCAGCGGCAGCGCGCCGAACAGGCCACCGATGACGTTGGCCGCGCCAATGCAGACCAGCTCGCGGCGCGTGTCGCTGCGGTCGCCAAACTGCTGGTCCAGCGCAAGCACGACCATGATCGACTCGAGCACGCCGACCAGGGCCATCGCCGCGCCGGTGCCGGCGATCGCCAGCGCGTGACGCAGCAGGAAGTCGCGGCAGGCATCGTCCCGCAGCGCGGTCCAGGCGTCGAAGACGGGCAGTTCGCGCGCGATCTCGCCGACGGCCGGCCCCATGTCGGCGCCCGGCAGCCACCGCGCGGCGAGGTGGTACACGGCGGTGCCGGCAATCAGCGCGATCAGCGCCGCAGGCCAGCGCGGCCGGCGCCGCGCCAGGGCCCACACCAGCAGCGCGGTGCCAATGCCCAGCAGCAGTGAGCCAGGGCGAAACTGTGCCCACACCTGCGTACTTTCGTGCACCAGCGCCGCCGACGTGAAACCGAGCAAGGGCCCGAACTGGGCCAGCAGCACCAGCACGGCAATCGCATTCATGAAGCCGGCCAGCACCGTCTGCGGCACGTTGCGCACCAGTTGCACCAGCCCGAGCAGGCCCACCGCCACCTGCAGCAGACCCATCGTCAACACGGCCAGGGCAACCGCGGCGAGCAACCAGGCCACACGCGGGCCCTGCATCGCGGGGTCGAGCAGCAACGAAGCGAGCAGGCTGGCGAGGATCAGCGACGTGGGCGCGGTCGGCGCACCAGCCGGCAACCGCGACCGCGCGGAGACGGCATAGACAAGCGCACTCAGTGCCGACGTGGTGAGCGCTGCGGCAGCGCCGATGCGTGCGGCGTCGACGCCCAGCGGCGAAAACGCCAGCACCCCCAGGCTGAGCAGCAGCGCCAGCGTGACCAGGGCGGCAACGCTACCCGCCGAAGCCTCACGAAGCCACGGCGCCGTCAGATGGGAAGCTGCCGTTGACTGTGCTGCGCGGGTGGGCTGGGGCATCGGTGGTCAAAAGGCTGAAGAACTCGCCACGCTGCGTTTGGGTACGGCTGGCCACGAGCCTATCGCGTGCGAATGTGCGCGTCATCAGGGTCGGACCAAGGTGGCCATCAGGCCGGATCCGCAGGGCCGGCAGTGACCAGCGCGCCTTCCTCAGGAAGCCTTGGCAACAATTGGTGGGTCAGCAGGTCAGCGGGTCAGCGGGTCAGGGTCACGGCAATGCTCACCGCTCGGCCACTGTGCGCCGTTCCGACGCCGCAAGCCCACAATGCCACCTCGACGCTCTCTGCGTCGGAGACCCCCCATGCCGCACATGTTGCTTGTCGTTGAACCTGTCGGCCAGCGCGAAGCGCGAGGCTTTGAAAGCGGCCAAGTGACCTACCAGCAGATGCTTGACTTCACCGCTGAGCTGGGCCGTTGTGGCGTGCTGATGACCAGCAGTTCGCTGGCCAGTGCGGCCACGCGGCTGCAAAAACCACCGGGCGCAGCATCGCCACGGGTGCTGGACGGGCCGTTCGCCGAAGCCAAGGAAATGATCGGTGGCTTCTTTTTGCTGAATTGCGATTCGCGCGAAGCCGCGCTGGCCTGGGCCGAGCGCTGCCCGGCCGCGGCATGGGCCACCGTCGAGGTGCGTGAGACGGGGCCCTGCTTCACTTGACTGGACCGGTACTTTCCCGCGCGACAGCAGGCGTTGTCGAATTCAGCGCAGTTCGTTCGTCGTGTCGATGAAAGCAACACCGCGCCCAAGGCGCTGCACAGGAAAGGAACCCCGCCATGCGTTTCATGATCATCGTCAAAGCCACCGCCGACAGTGAAGCCGGTGTCATGCCGCCGCCGTCGCTGCTGGCCGAGATGGGCGCCTTCCATGAAGAGCTGGCGCGCGCCGGCGTGCTGCTTGACGGCGCGGGGCTCAAGGCCTCATCGCAGGGCTGGCGCGTGCGCATGGGTGGTGGCGTCGGTGCTGGCAGCGGTGCTGGCGACAGGCTGCTCGTCGATGGGCCGTTTGCCACCAACCACGGGCTGATCGCCGGCTACACGCTGATCCAGGTGCGGACGCGCGACGAGGCGGTCGAATGGTCGCGCCGCTACCCCAACCCGACCCTGCACGGCACCGCTTGCGAAATCGAAGTGCGGCAGCTCTTCGAGGCCGATGACTTTGCGTCCGACAACGCCTGAGGGCAAGACATGCTCAAGACCCTGCTGGTCATCGTCGCCATTGCGGTTGCCGCGATGCTGGCCTACGCGGCCTTCAAACCCGACAGCTTCGGCCTGTCGCGCAGCGCCACGATCAACGCGCCGCCGGACAAGGTGTTTGCGCTGATCAACGACCTGCGTCAGTTCAACACCTGGAACCCGTTCGCAAAATTGGACCCGCAGAACGGCATCACCTATGACGCCGTCACGGTCGGTGTCGGTGGCGCCTACAGCTGGCAGGGCGAGAAGTCGGGCGCCGGTCGGATGCAGATCACCGAGTCGGTGACCGGGCAGCGAGTGAGCGCCAAGCTCGACTTCAGCAAGCCCTTCGAGGCCCACAACGTGGTGGACTTCACCATCCAGCCAAAGGGCGACAAGGCCTGCACCGTCACCTGGGCGATGCACGGCCCGATGCCCTACCTGAACCGGCTGGTGACGACCTTCTTCGACATGGACAAGACCGTCGGCAAGGACTTCGCGGCGGGCCTGGCCAACCTCAAGGCGCTGGCTGAAAAGCCTTGATGCGCAGGGTGCCCCGCAGAACAATCCAGCGCTATGAACCCCGCAGCGCACGACACCGTGCAATACGCGACACAAGCGACCCACGATGCCATCAGCACCGCCTGGCGGCTTGAGTCCGCCAAGGTCATCGGCGCGGTCGCGCGGCTCACGCACGACGTGGGCGTGGCCGAAGAACTGGCGGCCGATGCAGTCGTCGCCGCGCTTGAACATTGGCGCCCAGGCGGCGTGCCGGCCAAGCCGGGCGCCTGGCTCACCACCACCGCCAAGCGGCGCGCGCTGGATTGGCTGCGCCACCGATCGATGGCCGCGGCCGAGCACGAAGCACTGGCGCGCGACGACGATGCGCGCCCGATGATTTTTGCGCCCAGCGTGATCGACACCCTCGTCGCTGCCGAGGCCGACCCGGTGGGCGACGACTGGATGCGTCCGGCGCTGTGCGACGAGGCGCTGCGGCTGGCACGCATGCTGATCCGTCGCGAACTGGCCGCTCTGGCGCAGGCTGAAAGCCTGTGCAGCGCCACCCGGCGGCCGCAGCGGCTGCAACCACCACCAACACTTGGGCCCTATGCGCTGCAGGCAGCGATTGCCGCCTGCCATGCGCGCGCGCTGCGTGCCGAAGAAACCGACTGGCTGCGCATCTGCAACGGCTACGACGCGCTGATGCTGCAACAACCCTCACCGGTGGTCGCGCTCAACCGGGCCGTTGCCGTGAGCCAGGCCCATGGCCCGGCTGCCGCTTTGCCGCCAGTGCAGGTTTTGATGCTGCAGCCGCAACTGGCTCAATGTCATCTGCTGCCCAGCGTGCTGGCCAATCTTCTCGCACGCCTGGGCCGCCACGCTGAGGCGCGCCCGCAGTGGTTGCGCGCCGCCGAACTTACCCGCAACGCGCGCGAACGCGAGCTGCTGCTCGCACGCGCGCACAACACCCCGCCTGAAGGAGGCAAGTCATGAGTGTCTATGTCGATGGTTTCGTAGTCCCGGTGCCGAAGGAAAAGTTGGCCGACTACCGCCGCATGGCGCGCAAGTTCGGTGCCTTGTGGATCAAGCACGGCGCGCTGGAGGTCCACGAGTGCGCGGCCGACGACGTCAAGCCCGGCAAGCGCACGTCCTTTCCCCAGGCCGTGAAGCTCAAGCCCGACGAACTGGTGGTCTTCTCGTGGATCGTCTTCAAGTCACGCCGCCACCGTGACGCCGTCAACAAGAAGGTGATGGCCGATCCGCTGATGGCCGACATGGACCCGAAGGCCATGCCTTTCGACGGCAAGCGCATGTTCTGGGGTGGCTTCAAGGAGATCGTCAGGCTTTGAAGCCGATGCAAGCTTGCGTGCCGTCGCCACGTCAACCTTCACAACCTTCAGCGAGGACCACCCATGAGCCGGACTTCAACTTCCGCCCCAGTCGCCAAGAAGGCCACCGCGCGCGGCGCCCCCGCGTCGCCGACGCGCATCGTCATCCTCGTCGCCACGCGCAAGGGTGCCTGGCTGTTTCACGGCGACGCCCGGCGCAAGGTCTGGCAGGCCGACGGCCCGCACTTCCTGGGCCACAGCATCAGCCAGATGCAGCTGGACCCGCGAGACCACCGCACGCTGCTGGCGGCGGCCAAGACCGGCCACCTCGGCCCGACGATCTTCCGCTCCACCAACCTGGGCCGCACCTGGAAGGAGGCCAGGCAGCCGCCTGCGTTCGCACAGCCAACACTCACCGACCCGCAAGCAGCCTGCCCGCCCGTTCGGTGGACCACACCTTCTGGCTGACCCCGGGCCACGCCAGCGAACGGGACACCTGGTACGCCGGCACGTCGCCGCAAGGCCTGTTTCGTTCCGACGACGGCGGCGTCAGCTGGGCGCCGCTGCCCGCCGTCAACGACGACCCGCAGTTGCGCGAATGGATGGGGTCGGTGCAGGACGGTACGCCCGACGGGCCGAAGCTGCATTCCATCCTCATCGACCCGCGAGACCCGGCACACCTGTACTTCGGGATGTCGGGCGGCGGCGTGCACGAATCGCGGGATGCCGGCCGCAGCTGGTCCACGCTGATCAAGGGGATGGAGGTGTTTGACGGGGTCAGTGCAGCCAACGTCGCTTTCCACGACCCGCACTGCCTGCGGCTGTGCCCGAGCAACCCCGACCGGCTGTACCAGCAGAACCACTGCGGCATCTACCGGATCGACCGGACGGGCGGCACCGCTGAAGACGTCTGGCAGCGCATCGGCCGCAAGATGCCCAGGCGCGTGGGCGACATCGGCTTCCCCATGGTCGTGCACCCGCGCGACGCCGACACCGCCTGGGTCTTTCCGATGGACGGCACCACCGTGTGGCCGCGCACCAGCCCGGACGGGCGCCCTGCCGCTTATGTCACGCGCAATGCCGGCAAGACATGGCAGCGCCTGGATCAAGGTCTGCCTGAAGCCCAGGCCTGGTGGACCTTGAAACGCCAGGCCATGACGGTGGACGCGCAGGCGGTGCCGGCGCTGTACCTGGGCACCACCAGTGGGGAGCTGTGGATAGGGCGTGAAGAAGGCGCGCGCTGGACGAACATCGCCCGCCACCTGCCCGAGATCTACGCGGTGGAAGTGGCGGAGATCGCGTGAGTCGACGTCGATGAAAGTACTGATACCTGGCGCGCTGCGCTCGTACACACGCGAATCCCATGTCGAAGCCGAGGGCGACACGTTGGAAGCGCTGTTCGCCGACCTCGACCGCCGCTACCCCGGGCTGCGTTTTCGCGTGGTCGATGAGCAGAACCTGCTGCGGCCGAACATGCGCCTCTTCGTCAACGGCGTCGGCGTGCGCGATCTCCACCATGCCTTGCAAGCCGACGACTTCGTGGCCGTCGTGTTGGCGCTGAGCGGAGGCTGATGGCGGCGCGGCCGACGCGGTCCTTGTTGCACCGGGCCAGCGCGCGTGAATAAACGCCGTACTTCGTCAACGGCCCTGGCGGCAACGCTCTTGTCCACGCTGGCGTTTGTGCTGCTGCCGTAGGTGGCACCGTGGGGGTTGCCGCTTGTCTTCGTGGCGTTGACCTTCGTTTGGGCACTGACTTCGTCGGCCCTGCGTGCGCCGCCGCTCACGCTGCTGGGCCGTTATGTGGCGCGGCCGGCGCAGCCGATGACCATTGCGCGGAACAGCTTTGGTCTGGGTGTGGCCGGCGCGGTGGCGCCTTACGTCGGGCTGCAACTGAAGCGGCTGGACCCTGTCTGACCCTTTGTGTTGTCGGCCTTTTCCCTGGCCACCGTGACGCTGGGCATGGTGGCCGCAGAACGGTCTTTGGCCCGTCAGGCTGGCAGCAATGCGGCGCCTCGCACGACCCCGCCAGACGCGGCGGCCAAGCGTGTGCCGGCATGGGTCTTTCTGCTGGCCTGCGCGCTGGCTGCGGTGACCTTTCAGTGGCATGGCTCGTCGCCAGTGCGCCGTTGGCGCTGCGTCTTGCACCGGCGGCGGACCTGCCCTGGCTGCTGCCGGCCTTTTGGGTCGGCTTCAACCTGGCACGGCTGCCCGCAGGCTGGTGGGCCCAGCGGGCGGGTGCACTAACGGCCATGTTGATGGGCGCCACAGTGGCCGCCTTGGGCAGCGCAGCCGCGGCCTCTGCGCTACGCTGCCACTGCTGCTGGCGGCGCAGGCGTGCACCGGCGCCGGGTGGGCGCTGCTGCTGTGCAGCGCCTTCAGCGCCGCGCTGGGGCCCGGGCTGGGCCAGGGCGGGTGTGAAGGACTGATGAGCGGCGCGGTGTCTTCCACCCTGGCGGGTGCCGCGCTGCTGCGCATCGGCTTCGTCGCCAGCACCACACCCAGCCCGGGCACGGCGGTGAAACTGGCCGGGCTGGCGGGCTGGGCTTCATCGGCTGCGCGGTGCTCTTGTGGCGCCGCCGGGTGGCGATTTAGGGCCCAGGGTTCAGGACATCGCGGCCACCTGATTCACACCTATGGCGCCGCTGCCGGGCATGCCTGACACTTGCAGGACGGCTCTTCAGACGCTGGACACATGCCGCTTTCGCAAAACCGCCTTCGCGTCTTCGTCATCGGCGCCACCGGCACCATCGGCCGCACCACGTTGCATGTGGGCGGTGTCTGCAGCCCGCATTCGCTGGCAAAGACCGGTCTCATGGGCAATGGTTTTGGCGCGCCGGTGTCCTTGCAAGCCACTACCACCGCGTGCTGCTTGTCGGCGACCCCGGCCACGCCATCACAAGAGGAGACAACCCCATGACCACCCGCCGCACCGTGCTGGCTGCCAGCAGTCTGGCCCTGCCCGCTTTGAGCCTGCCGCTGACAGCCCGTGCGCAGCCCGCCTGGCCGCGTCAGAGCATCCGTTTTGTGGTGCCCTTCGCACCCGGCGGCACCAGCGAGATCGTGGCGCGCACGGTGGCCATCGAGTTGACCAAACAACTCGGCCAAACCGTCTACGTCGACAACAAGGGCGGCGGTGCCGGCATACCGGCCATGCAGGACGTGGCCAAGAGCACGCCTGACGGCCACACCATCATCCTGGGCCACGTCGGCAGCCTGGCCGTCAACCCGTATATCTTCCCCAACCAGCCCTACGACGTGAACAAGGACTTCATGCCGGTGACGCTGCTGGCCAAGGTGCCCAACCTCTTTGTGGTGCACCCTGACGTGCCGGTGAAAGACTTCAAAGAATTTGTGGCCTACGCCAAGAAGAACCCGGGCAAGCTCAACTACGGCAGCGCCGGCAACGCCAGCGCGGGACACTTGGCCATGGAGTACCTGAAGCTGGTCACGGGCATGTTCATGGTGCACATCCCTTACCGCGGCACCGGGCCACAGCTGACCGACCTGCTGGCCGGCCGCACGCAGGCCAGCAGCGCCGGCCTGCCGGCCATGCTGCCGCACATCAAGAGCGGCAAGCTGCGCGCCATTGCCGTCGGCACCGCGCAGCGCCTGGCGCAGCTGCCCGACGTGCCCACCGTGGCCGAGATGGGCTTCAAGAACTTCGAGACCTCGCAGTGGTACGGCATCCTGGCGCCCGCCGGCACGCCGCGCGACGTGGTCAAGAGGCTGCAGGAAGAGTCGCTGAAGACGCTGAAGAGCAACTCGGTGACCGAACGCTTCACGGCCGACGGCGCTAGCGGCGGCGGCGGCCCGCCGGAGGAGTTTGCGGCCTATATTGCCCAGCAGCAGAAGATCTGGTCCGACATCGTCAAGCGCGCCGGCATCAAGCCGGACTGAGTCTTGACCGGCCATGCAACTGGCGCACGTTGATCTCTTGCAGCGCATGCCGGTCTTCGGTGGCCTGGGTGAGCCGGCACTGCGCCGGCTGCTGGACCGCGCCACATCCGTAAGCCGCGCGGGCGGCGAGGCCTTCTTCCTGGAAGGCGACGCCGCCGAGGCGATGTATGTGCTGCAGAGCGGCCGTGTGGCCGTCACCAAACGCTGGCAGGGTTTCGAATTCGTGCTGCACGAACTGGCAGCGGGCGACTGCTTTGGCGAAATGGCGCTGATGGATTTGCAGCCGCGCAGCGCGTCGGTTTATGCACTGGAAACCTGCAGCGCGATCGCCTTCGGCGCCGGCGACATGCTGCAGCTGTTTGATACCGACGTCGAACAGTTCGCCCTGATGCAGATGAACCTGGGCCGCGAACTGTGCCGGCGCCTGCGCGCCACCGACGATCACCTGTTCCGCGCCGCGATGGGTGAGCCGCTGGCCGCGCCGGCGCGGTTGGGCGACCGCGCCGCGTGATCGCGTCAGCGCTGCATGCTTCGGTACACCGCCGTCTCGAAGTTGACAAGGCCCGGGTAGGACGCCGCGTCCTGGAATGGCAGGATCTTTGAACCCCAGAAGCCGCCGATGCCGTTCTTGCGGTCGATCCAGAAGAAGAGGTTGCCGAGGCCCGCCCACATCAGCAAACCCACCGGCCTGCCGGTGGCGGTAGGTGCTTCAGTGCGCTGGCAGGTGCAGGCCCAGGTCTTGGGCACGCAGGGGTCGATTCACTGTCGTTGGACAGCGACGGGATGGAGATCTTCCAGCATTCGGGCCTGCGCCGTCATTCAGGATCATGCGGATGAACTTTGTGTATTCGCCGACGCTGGCGTAGAGGCCGTGGCCGCCCATGTCCCCCTCGGGCGGTTGCGGCAGGGTCAGGTCGGGCAGCGGCGTGAGCTTGCCGTCCCGCGCGCGGTCACGCGGCACGGCGCGCCGTGCCGCGCCGCGCCAGCATCGATTCACTCATCGTGAAGGCGATGCCGACCATGCCCAGCGGCGCGAAGATGCGCTCCTTCACACCTTACCCAGCCGTTTGCCACGCTGCAGCTCGACGATCCGGCCCAGCCAGTCGATGTTGACGCCGTAGGTTCAGGCCTCGCCTGGGCCGTGCATGGGTGCCGGTGAGCGCCTTGGTGGTGGAAAAAATGGCCATCACCGATTCAAGGGTCATGGGCTGATCCTTGCCCAGTTCGCGCATGCCGGCAACGCCTTCGTAGAAATTGGCCTGGCGGTCGGTGGCCATCGCCACCACGCTCGGCGCGCCGCCAGCGACGTTCACCGCGTGGTGCAGGGCGGCGTCGGCGGGCAGCTTGATGTCTTCGGGCGTGGGTGTGTCTTCGGGGTGTTCAGAAGAAGGCCATCGTCCGCACTTCGATGCTTTCGCGCCGGGGCGCGTCGACTGGTGTGGTCGGGTCTTCAAAAGCGCTGTGGCCCATGAAGCGGGCGCGGCCATCGACTTCGGAGTCGTAAGTCTTGAGCAGCAGCGCGTGGTGGGCTTCCATCATCGGGAAGTAGTGCCAGCGGTGCGCGGGCGAGTGGCGCAGCACGTAGATCTCGCCCGTGCGTTCGCGGTACTTCAGGTCCATGCGCAGCAGGTCGCCGTCCACCTGCGTTTGCGCGTCGATCATCGCCAGCGGCAATTCCTCGACGCGGCGGTACAGCGGCTTCCACACGTTGTAGAAGGCGACGCGGCGCTGCAGCAGCGCGTCGGCGTCAGCCGGCACGATGTCGCGCACGCGCTGCGGGCCGCTGGCGGGTGTGTAGTCGCTGTGCACCAGCAGCACGGCGGGGCGCTGCACGGTGGTCTGCTGCTTCAGGTCGGCCGGCAGGCGCTTGCGGATGGTGTGGTCGAAGACGACCACACGCTTGGCACCCGTGTGCCGCTGCACGAAGTCCACCACCTGCGGGTAGAAGCGGGCGTGGACGGAGGTGTCGTCGTCGAACTGGTCGAAGCGGGCACCGAAGTCGTGCAGCTCGAAGCCTTCGCGGTCGGCCGACAGTTGGTGGACGCGGGGCCAGCCGTCGTGCACCTCGACTTCGCGCGGGTCGGTGCCCGGCGGGTTGAGTTTCACCGACGGGTCGGGCTCGTAAAAGTAGTAGTCCGGCGCGATGCCGTTGTCGACGGTGTACTGCATCGTCGCGCGGACGGATGGCGCAAGACTCACGATGGGCCTCAGTTCGGCGGCGTGGTGGTGAAGCCTTCGTACACCGCTGTCTTGCGCCAGCAGGGCAGGGCTTCGACATCGTCGTGCAGCCAGCGCTTCAGGTTCGGGTGGTCGGACAGCGGCAGTTGCTGCCAGCCGTGCAGATGCATGGGCGCTGCCAACACGATGTCGGCGATGGTCGGGCTCTTGCCCGTCATCCACTGCTGGCCCGCGAGCCGCTTGTCCAGGATGCCGGCCAACTTGTGGAACTGCGTGGCCTGCGCGTTCAGCACGGCGGGGTCGGGCTGGCCGCCAAGCAGCGGCTTGACGCAGTTTTCCACCAGGAACACGTAGCAGCTGGGGAACCAGTGCGAGCCTTCCCACTGCAGCCAGCGGTTGATGTCGGCGCGGGCCTGCAAGTCACGCGGGTAGACGGTGTCGTTGCCGAACTTGTCGGCCGCGTACTGCAGCATCGCGTTCGATTCCCAAAGCCCGAAGTCGCCATCGGTCATTGCCGGCACCGAGGCATTGGGGTTCAGCGACAGGAAGGGCTCGGCCTTGTGCTCGCCCTTGAAATAGTCCACGCGGACCAGTTCGTATTCGGCGCCGATCAGATCAAAACCCGCCAGCACCTTGCGGCAGTTGATGGTGATCGGGTCGGCGTAGATCTTGATGCTCATGCGTTTGTCTCCAGGGTTTTGGTGGGTGACTGTGGCCGCCACTCCTTCGGCACTCTACGCATTGACGCCGCCTTGAGGTGCTGCTCGAATGCAAACCGTTTGTCTCTGATCTGGACACAGTGGCCGTTTCATCCGACATGCTTTCGGCCTTCATCAAGGTCGCCGACCTCGCCAGCGTCAGCCGCGCTGCGCTGGAGCTTGGCGTGGGCAAGAGCGTGGTCAGCAAACGCGTCGCGCAGCTGGAACAGTTGATCGGCGCCACGCTTTTTGCACGCAGCACGCGGCGCATCGCGCTCACGCCCGCAGGCGAGGCTTACGCCGATTTCGCGCGCCGCGCCTTGGCCGAAATGGGCGCTGGCGAAGAGCGGCTGCGGGCACTGCAGTCCGACCTGACGGGCCGCATCCGCCTGTCGGCCACGGTGTCGTGGGGCCAGCGCGTGCTGGGCGGGAAACTGCCCGAATTCCTGCGCCTGCACCCGGCTATCGAGGTCGAGCTGCAACTGGTTGACCGCATGGTCGATGTCGCCTACGAGCGCATCGACATCGCGCTGCGTTGGTCGGCCACACAGCCACAGGGCCTGGTGTGCGAGCCGGTGGCGGTGGTGGGCTGGGCCATGGTCGCCGCACCGGGCTACCTGGCCAGTGCCGGCACGCCGCTGGCGCCTGCGGATCTGTCGGGCCACAGCTGCCTGTGCTACTGGCGCGAAGCGTCGGACGATCTCTGGGCCCTGGTTTGCGCCGGGCAGATGGAACGGGTGCGCGTGCACGGCCGCTACCACGTGGACAACCCCGAGGCCGTGACCGAGGCGGCGATTGCCGGCCTGGGCATCGCGACGCTGCCCGACTACCTGTGCCGCGACGGGTTGGCTGACGGCCGCCTGGTCCGCGTGCTGCCGGGTTGGGCGCCGCAGACCAAGTTCGGTTCGCTGATCACAGCGGTGTCCACCACCGAACGCATGCGGCTGCTGCGCAACCAGGTGCTGCTGGCGTTTTTGCGCCAGCAACTGGCGCCGGGCTGATGGCATTGCGCCCGCTGCCCTGCCCTGCCCTGCCGGCGGCGCTGGACCACAGCCGCAGGTCACAGCTCGGTTCGTGGTGTGCCTGGACGGCCAGCGCGTACCGGTTTCTTGCACTGCGCTTCGGCCATCCGCCAGCAGCCTGGCCCGAACGGCCGGATCGACCCAGGCCTTGGCCACGGCGCGCGCGCCGTTGCGCGGCAACCCTTGCTCCTGCGCGATGGGGCCCCGCTGCTCGACGGCAGTGCTGCCCGCCCGGCCCGATATCGGCAGCGCGGCGCGGCATGTCTGTAGAGTGCAGTGGGCTGCAAGAGACCACCATGAACAAGAATTCGCGCCAACCTGCGCTGACAACGCTGATAGCGCTGATAGCCCCGTGCGCACTCCCCATTTCCCCGGACATGCCGTCAATCGCCGTGATCCGCAAGGCGAAATGAAGGCCTTTGCCAACCACAAGGGCATCCTCGTCGGCATGAGCAACCGCAGGCCCGGCGCGCATGTGCTGGCCGGCCGCTTCAACCTGAAGCCGTTGGTGGTGAACGCGCCCAAGGTCCGCAGCGCGGCGGCCATCGTCTATGAGCAGGGCTTGGCGGCCGACGCCGACTTGCAGCCCGCGGTGCAGCGGGCCGCGCCGCGTGCGGGCCTTCGCCGCCTGGCCCCTGCAATGGCGCGTTAGATGCCGAGGCCCGCGACATTGTGGGATGTGCTGGTCATCGGCGGCGGCAACGCCGCGCTGTGCGCCGCGCTCAGCGCACGCCAGGCGGGGGCTTCCGTGATGCTTCTCGAATCAGCACCCATCGAATGGCGCGGCGGCAACAGCATCCACACCCGCAACATCCGCTGCATGCACGACGCGCCGCAGGACGTGCTGACAGACGCCTATGCCGAAGAAGAGTTCTGGCAAGACCTGCTGAAGGTGACCGGCGGCCAGACGAACGAAACGCTGGCGCGGCAGGTCATCCGCGAATCGCACCATGTGCGCGGCTGGATGCGGCAGCACGGCGTGCACTTTCAGCCGTCGCTGTCGGGCACGCTGCACTTGAGCCGCACCAACGCGTTTTTCATGGGCGGCGGCAAGGCGCTGGTCAACGCTTACTACCGCAGCGCGCAGAGGCTGGGGGTGCAGGTGCGCTACAACGCGCCGGTGCAGCGGTTTGAACTGCAAGGCGGCTGTTTTATTGCCGCGCATCTGTCAAATAACGGCAACGATGAGCGAATCGAAGCCCGCGCCTGCGTGGTCGCCAGCGGCGGCTTTGAGTCCAACCGGGAATGGCTGCGCGAGGCCTGGGGCCAGAACGCGCGCGGCGAATGGCCGGCCGACCAGTTTGCGGTGCGCGGCACCCGCTTCAACCAGGGCGCGCTGTTGAAAGACCTGCTGGCGCAAGGCGCCGACGCCGTGGGCGACGCGACGCAGGCGCACATGGTGGCCATCGACGCGCGCGCGCCGCTGTACGACGGTGGCATCTGCACCCGGGTTGATGCGGTGAGTCTGGGCGTCATGGTCAACCGCGAAGGCCAACGTTTCTACGACGAAGGCGAAGACTTCTGGCCCAAGCGTTACGCCATCTGGGGCCGCCTCGTCGCACAGCAGCCGGGGCAGGTGGGCCACTGCATCATCGACGCCAAGGCCGTGGGCCGTTTCATGCCGCCGGTGTTCAAGGGCGAACAGGCCGACACGCTGAAGGCGCTGGCGCTGCAGCTGGGTCTGGCAGAGACAAGCTTCCTGCAGACCATCCGCGACTACAACGCAGCTTGCCGCGCCGGCAGCTTCGACCACACGGTGCTGGACGACTGCCACACCGAAGGCCTGCTGCCGGCCAAGACGCACTGGGCGCGACCCATCGACACGGCGCCCTTCCACGGCTACACGCTCAAACCGGGTGTCACCTTCACCTATTTGGGCGTGAAGGTCGATGAACAGGCTGCCGTCCACTTTGACGGTAAGCCCAGTGCCAACCTCTTTGCGGCCGGCGAGCTGATGGCCGGCAACGTGCTGGGCCAGGGCTACACGGCGGGGGTGGGCATGACGATCGGCACGGTGTTTGGCCGCATCGCGGGAATGAATGCCCAGAAATGCGCCGCAGCGTCGTTGCCAATGCAGGAGGTTCGCCGTGCAACAGCTTGAAGCCCTGGTGCGCGACGCGTCGGCGCTGGCGACCGGCGGCAGCGCCGAACTCGAAGTCGCGCGGCAGATGCAGATCTGCAACGCCTGCCGCTACTGCGAAGGCTTCTGCGCGGTGTTTCCCGCCATGACGCGGCGGCTGGAATTTGGCAGCGCCGACATCCACTATCTGGCCAACCTGTGCCACAACTGCGGCGCCTGCCTGCACGCCTGCCAGTACGCGCCGCCACATGAATTTGCCGTCAACGTGCCGCAAGCACTGGCCCGCGTGCGCGGCCGGACCTACGCAGACTTTGCATGGCCGCCGCAGCTTGGCGCGCTGTACCAGCGCAACGGCCTGACGCTGGCGCTGGCGCTGGCGGCGGGGCTGGCGCTCTTCCTGATGCTGGGCGCGCGGTTGAACGGCAGCCTGTGGGGCGCGCCGCAGGGTGGCAACTTCTACGCCATCTTCCCGCACAGTTTGATGGTCAGCATCTTCCTGCCCGTCTTCGCTTTTGTGGTGCTGGCGCTGGCCATTGGCGTGGCCAACTTCTGGCGCAGCGTCTCGCCCGGTGACGGCGCGCTGTCGTCTGCCGCAGCGGTGGGCGAAGCCACGCGCAATGTGCTAACGCTCAAGTACCTGGACGGTGGCCACGGCGAAGGCTGCAACAACGAAGACGATGCCTTTGCCCACCACCGCCGCCGCTTCCACCACATCACCTTCTACGGCTTTGCACTGTGCTTCGCGGCCACCAGCGTGGCCACGCTGTACCACTACGCCTTCGGCTGGGTGGCACCGTACGCGTGGACCAGCCTGCCCAAGGTGCTGGGCACGCTGGGCGGCGTCGGCCTGCTGGTCGGCCCCGCCGCCTTGTGGCTGCTGAACCGCCGCCGCCACCCCGCACACGGCGACGCGGCTCAGAAGCCCATGGACCTGGGGTTCATCGCGCTGCTGTTCCTGGTCAGCCTGACGGGCCTGGCTCTGGCTGTCTTCAAGGCCACGCCCGCGCTGCCACTGTTGCTGTGCCTGCACCTGGGCGCGGTGATGGCGTTTTTTGCGACCATGCCCTACGGCAAGTTTGCGCACGGCGTGTACCGCTGCGCCGCGCTGCTGAAGTGGGCAGTTGAAAGGCGCCAGCCGACAAGGCTGAAACTAGGGTCTGACTGAGCCTGAGGTTGGCGGGCAAAATCCCGAATAGCTTGCGCGGCACGGACCTTGAAATCCAGCCTGACAGCCCCACCGTGCCGTATCAGCCGCCGGCGAGAGCCACATCCCACCTTTCGCACCTTCACAGAAATCCACCCGATCATGGACAAACAAACCCTGTCATTCCAGGCCGAGGTCAAGCAGATCCTGCACCTCGTCACCCACAGCCTGTACAGCAACAAGGAAATCTTCCTGCGCGAACTGGTGTCC
>JAYSYB010000509.1:0-3450 GCA_043716775.1 Rubrivivax sp. | reverse complement strand
AGGTGATCCACGCCGAGCAGTGTTACCACCGCGACATCGCGCCAGACAACGTGATGATGCTGGCCGGCACGCAGCGCCCGCTGCTGCTGGACTTTGGCGCTGCGCGGCGTGTCATTGGCGACATGACTCAGGCGCTGACGGTGATCTTGAAGCCGGGTTACGCGCCGGTCGAACAGTACGCCGAGATCCCTGGCATGAAGCAGGGCGCCTGGACCGATGTCTACGCGCTGGCAGCCGTGGTGCACTACGCCATCACGGGCCGCACGCCACCGCCGTCCGTGGGCCGTTTGCTGAACGACACCTACCAGCCGCTGGTGAAAGTGGCAGCCGGGCAGTACAGCGAGTCCTTCCTGTCCGCGATCGACCGCGCCCTGGCGGTGCGGCCCGAGAGCCGCACCCAGAGCGTGGCGCAGTTGGCGGGCGAGATGGGCCTGGCCCACCCGGCGCCCGAGAGCAAGACGCAGCCGCCCTTGCCGTCGGGACAGTTGGCCGACGAACCCACGGTGTTGCTCGCGGCCGTGCCGCCGACCGAGGTCTTCCTGCCCACGCGCGTGGCACCGCCGGCGCCGAAGCTGTCGCTGGCGCAGTCTGGGGCGCAGCAAGCGGCACCCGTGGCCGATGCGGTAGCACCACCCAAAAGCAACGGCATGGCGATCGGCATCGGGGCCGGCGCGCTGGTGCTGGGCGCACTGGCCTTCGGTGCCTGGAAGATGATGGCGACACCGGCGCCCGCACTTGCGCCTGCACTTGCGCCAGCCCCAGCTTCAGTCGCTGCGCCCGCGCCGTCTCCTCGAGCCGTCGCCACGCCAATTGCACCACCTCCTGCCGTGCCGGCCGCAGCCCCGGTTGCCTCCACACGGTTCGAGCCCGAGCGTGAGTTCGACCGCATCCTGCAGGCACAGAGTACCGGGTTCGCCGTCACGGCGCAGCCCGTGAAGGCAACATTGCGCATCAGCAAAGGTGACGACTTCAAGTTCCGCGTCACCACCGAGCGTGAGGGTTACGTCTATGTGCTCGGGCAGAGCCCGGACGGTTCGCTGGCGCTGCTGGTACCCAACACCAAGATGCCCTCAGTGCGAGTGCAAAGAGGCCAGACCTGGAGCTTCCCCAGCAAGGCAGACTTCATCCTCAGCGCTTCCGAGCCCGTGGGCGTGTCGCGCGTGGTGGTCATTGTCTCTGCGCTGAAGCGCAATTTCGACGCCTTTGAGCCCAGGCCCGAAGGCCCGATCAAGCTTTTTCCCACGGGCGACCAGGCCACCGCGCTGGCCGCGCGGTTCAAGGGGCCTAACTCACCACTGGCGGGACATCCGGACTGTGCGGGTGGCGGTGCCTGCGCCGACGAATACGGTGCTGCGCTGATGAAGTTTGAAACCCTCCGCTAAAGGCAGTCGTGAACAAGGCCTTCGTCAAGGAGCCAGAAGGCGACGATGAAGATGACGGCCCACCCGGGCTGCCGCCGCTGCCTGCCGGCGCGCGCAACTACCTCACGCCCCAGGGCTACCAGCGCTTGCGCGAAGAGTTTGCGCGGCTGCTGGACGATGAGCGGCCCAAGATGGTCGAGACCGTGTCCTGGGCGGCCAAGAACGGCGACCGGTCCGAGAATGGCGACTACCTCTACGGCAAAAAGCGCCTGCGCGAGATTGACCGCAGGCTGCGCTTTCTGACCAAGCGGCTGGACATCGCCGAAGTCGCCGACCCCAGCGTGCACCACGGCAGCGAACAGGTCTTCTTCGGTGCCACGGTCACCTATGCCAATGCGGCCGGAGCCGAGCGCACCGTCACCATCAAAGGGATCGACGAATCCGACAGCCTGGCCGGCGAAGTGAGCTGGGTGTCACCGATCGCACGCGCGCTGATCAAGGCGCGGGTGGGTGATGAAGTGTCATTGATGACGCCGGGCGGGCTGGAGAAGCTGGAGGTGCTGAAGGTGCATTACCCCGCGCCGCAGGTGCCTGGCTGAAGCCCACGGTAGAGGCCAAGCAGAGGTCAAGCAGAGGTCAAGCAGAGGTCAAGCAGAGGCCAAGACCAACCTCAGGTGAAGCGGTAACGCGACACCTTCACCACCACGGTCGAGCGGCGCAGTGTGCGCAACACATCGGCCAGATGCACGCGGTCGCGCACACTGACCTGCAGGCGGAGTTCAATGGTTTCATCAACCGCTTCGTGGTCCATGTTCAGGTGCACGATGTCAGCTTCGGCGCTGCTGATCGAGGACGCCACTTGCGCCAGCACGCCCTTGCCGTTGTTGACCTGCACGTACAGGCTGGTGTCGAACCCGCGGGTGAGGTCTTCGGCCCACTCGACGTGCATCCAGCGTTCGCTGTCGCGCTCGAACAGCCGCTTGCCGGTGGGGCATTCGGCGGTGTGCACGAGCAGGCCTTCGCCGCGCCCCAGGTAGCCCACGATGGGGTCGCCGGGAATGGGTCGGCAGCAGGCAGCGAGTTGAATGGAGTTGCCTTCGCTGCCATCGACGAAGACCACGCCCTGCGTCGGCAGCGTGTCGTCGCTGCCGTAGCGGCCCAGACTGAGCGTGACGGCGTCGGGCCGCACGCCGTGTTCCAGCATCATCTGCGCCAGCCGCTTGGCTACGATGACGGCAATCTTGCGCCCCAAGCCAATGTCCACCAGCAGCTCGCCGCGGTTGCGGTTGCCGCTCCAGCGCGTCAACTGCTGCCACTGCGCCACGGCCGGAGCGTCGGTTGGATCAGCCGAAGGCAGCGGCAGGCCTTCTGCACGCAGCGCCTGCGACAGCATCTTTTCACCGAGGGCGCGCGATTCCTCGGTTTCCATGTTCTTCAGGTAGTGGCGGATCTTGGAGCGCGCGCGGCCTGTGCGCACCACGCTCAACCAGGCCGGGTTCGGGCGGGCGCCCGGCGCGGTGATGACTTCCACCACGTCACCACTCTTCAGTTCGGTGCGCAGCGCGGCCGGGTCGCCGTTGATCTTGGCTGCCACCGTGTGGTCACCGATATCGGAGTGGATGGCATAGGCAAAGTCCACTGCCGTGGCGCCACGCGGCAGCGCCAGGATCTTGCTGCGTGGCGTGAAGACGTACACCGCGTCGGGGTAGAGGTCGATCTTCACGTGTTCCAGGAATTCGGCCGCGTCGCGGGTGTCGTCCTGGATGTCGAGCAGGCTTTGCAGCCACATCGTGCTCAGGCGCTGCGCGTCGGGCGCGCCGTTCTTGCCGTCCTTGTCGCCCACCTTGTACAGCCAGTGCGCGGCCACGCCAGCTTCGGCCACCGCGTGCATGGTGTCGGTGCGCATCTGGAACTCAACCGCCGTGCCCAGCGGACTGACGAGTGTGGTGTGCAAACTTTGGTAGCCGTTGGCCTTGGGGATGGCTATGTAGTCCTTGAAGCGCCCCGGCACGGGCTTGTAGAGCTGGTGCAGCACGCCCAGGGCCACGTAGCAATCTGTCAGGCTCGGCACCACGATGCGAAAGCCGAA
>JAYSYB010000508.1:0-31112 GCA_043716775.1 Rubrivivax sp. | reverse complement strand
CCGTGCCCATCATCGCCTTGCCGGGCTCGCTCATGACCGTCTTCACGTCTTCGAAGTCGACGTTGACGAGGCCCGGGATGTGGATGATGTCGCTGATGCCGCCAACGGCGTTTTTCAGGACGTCGTTGGCGTGCGCGAAGGCCTGCTCCTGCGTCACGTCGTCGCCCATCACTTCCAGCAGCTTTTCGTTCAGCACCACGATCAGGCTGTCGACATTGGCTTCGAGTTCGCTGACGCCGTCGTCGGCCTGCTTGCCGCGGCGCTTGCCTTCAAATTCGAAAGGTTTGGTGACGACGCCGACGGTCAGGATGCCCATCTCCTTGGCCGCGCGCGCGATGACCGGCGCAGCACCCGTGCCCGTGCCGCCGCCCATGCCGGCGGTGATGAAGAGCATGTGCGCGCCAGCAATGCTTTCCTTGATGCGCTCGACCGCTTCTTCAGCGGCCAGGCGCCCCATGTCGGGCTTGCTGCCGGCGCCCAGGCCCGTGGTGCCCAGCTGCACCAGCGTGCCCGCGTTGCTGCGGTGCAGGGCTTGCGCGTCGGTGTTGGCGCAGATGAACTCCACGCCTTGCACACCCTGGTTGATCATGTGTTCGACGGCGTTGCCGCCGCCACCGCCAACGCCGATCACCTTGATCTGGGTGCCTTGGTCAAATTCGTCGATCATTTCGATGGGCATGAGAGCCTCCTACGTGTGAGAGTTGCAGTTGCCGTTTTGAAAAATTCGGGGCTTCTTGAAATTGATATCGAGCCCCTTCAAAAAGTACTTAGAAATTGCCGAGAAACCAGTCCTTGGCGCGGCCGACCATGTTCTTCATGGACCCGGCTTGCGCCGCCGCCTTGTGGCCCCTTGACCGCGCCACGCGCGCTTCTTCAAGCAGCCCCATCACCGTGGCCGACCTTGGGTTGGCCACCATGTCGTACAGCGCGGCGCTGTACAGGGGCAGGCCCCTGCGCACCGGCTTCAAGAAAATGTCTTCACCCAGTTCCACCATGCCCGGCATGACACAACTGCCGCCGGTGATGACGATTCCGCTGGACAGGAGTTCTTCGTAGCCGCTTTCGCGGATCACCTGGTGCACCAGCGAGAAGATCTCTTCGACGCGGGGCTCGATCACACCGGCCAGCGCTTGTCTGGACAACATACGCGGCGGGCGGTCGCCCAAGCCGGGGACTTCCACCTGGTCACTCGGGTCGGCCAGCAGTTGCTTGGCCACACCGTGTTCGATCTTGATCTCTTCGGCGTCCTTCGTCGGCGTGCGCAGCGCCATCGCGATGTCACTCGTGATCAGGTCACCGGCAATCGGGATCACCGCCGTGTGGCGCACGCTGCCGTCGGTGTAGATCTGCACGTCCGTCGTGCCGGCACCGATGTCCACCACCGCCACGCCGAGTGACTTCTCATCGTCGGTCAACACCGCCGCGCTGCTGGCGCTGGGGTTCAGCACCAGGCGCTCCACTTCCAGGCCACAGCGGCGCACACACTTCAGGATGTTTTCGGCCGCGCTCTGCGCGCCGGTAACGATGTGCACCTTGACTTCAAGCCGGCTGCCGCTCATGCCGATGGGCTCTTTGACTTCGTGCCCGTCGATGATGAATTCCTGCGGCTCCACCAGCAGCAGGCGCTGGTCATTCGGGATGTTGATGGCCTTGGCCGTTTCCACCACGCGCGCCACGTCCACTGGCGTGACTTCGCGGTTGTCGCGCACGATCACCATGCCGGTGCTGTTGAGGCCGCGGATGTGGCTGCCGGTGATGCCGGTATAGACGCGGTCGATCTTGCAGGCGGCCATCATCTCGGCCTCTTTCAGCGCCTGCTGGATGCTCTGCACGGTGGCGTCGATGTTGACCACCACGCCGCGCTTCAGGCCATGCGTGGGTGCAATGCCAAGGCCCGCCAGCCGCAGTTCGCCGTTGTCCAGCACTTCGGCCGCCACCACCATCACCTTGGCGGTGCCGATGTCCAGGCCGAACACCATGTCCTTGAATTCTTTGGCCATGTGCGGGCTCCTTCGTGCTTCAGTTGTTCTTGGCCGCTGTGGCCGCGCCACCAGCGGGTGTGGTGCTCACGCCGCGCAGCCGCACCGCATAACCGTCGGTGTGGCGCAGGTCGGCATAGGCCAGCGGCGCGCGCCACTTGGCGGTGGCTGAGGCCAGCGTGCGCACGAAGCGGTCGGTGCGGGCCACGATGTCGTCGTCGCTGCCACGGCCCAGTTCGATGCTGGCGCCGCTGTCCAGGTCGACCCGCCACGACCCCCGGCCCGACAGGTGCACCCGTTCGATCTCCATGTCCAGCCGGGCCAGCGTGGGCTGCAGCCGGCGCACCAGGGCCAGCATCCGCTGGGCGCTGCCTTCGGGGCCTTCCAGCTGGGGCAGGCTTTCGTCTTCAACATCACCGACGTTGGCGTCGAAGACTTCGCCATGGCTGTTGACCAGCCGGTCAACACCGTCTTCGGTCACCCACAGCGCGGCGGCCTTGTGTTCTTCCAACCGCACCGCCAGGCGGTCGGGCCAGACGCGGCGCACGACGGCGCGGCGCACCCAGGGCACGGCCTCGAAGGCCTTGCGGCCCTGCTGCAGGTCAACGCTGAAGAAGTTGCCGGCCAGGCGCGGCGCGGCGTTGGCGCGAATCGTGGGCACGTTGTTGCGCAGCAAATCGCCGTCCAGCTGAATGCCGCGGATGGGAAAGAGCGGGCTGCGCATCAGCCACAACACGCCAGCCACCAGCGTGCCTCCAACCGCCAGCACGTAGACGATGCTGGCAACGATGTTCATCAGGCGCACGTCAGCCGGCATCGGCAGCAGGGTGCTGACACTGGGTTTGGGGGTGCGGCGCAGGGTGACCATGTCAAAGGCGGGTGGAATCCAGGCTGGCGTTTTGCAGCAGATGCAGGCACAGCGCTTCGTAGCTGATGCCCGCCGCGCGCGCCGACATGGGCACCAGCGAATGGCCGGTCATGCCGGGGCTGGTGTTCATTTCCAGCAGGAAGATCTTGCGGTCCGCGTTCTTGCCAGCGCTCCGCAGCATCAGGTCAGCCCGGCCCCAGCCGCGGCAGCCCAGGGTGCGGTAGGCAGCCAGTGTCAGGCGCTGCACTTCGGCTTCTTCGTTGGCCGACAGGCCGCTGGGGATGCGGTACTGCACCACGTCGGTGTAGTACTTGTTCTGGAAGTCGTAGTTGCCGTCCGGCGCGTCGATGCGCACCACCGGCAACGCGCGCGCACTCGCGCCCTGGCCCAGCACCGGGCAGGTGAGTTCAATGCCGTCGATGAACTCTTCACAGAGGACATCGGCGTCGTACTGCGCGGCCAAGGTCACTGCATTCTGCATCTGCGAATAACCACCAACTTTGGTGATCCCGATGCTGGAGCCTTCACGCGGCGGCTTCACAATCAGCGGCAGGCCCAGGGTGTCGGGCACCTTGATGACCTCTTCGCGGGCTTGATGATCCGGCGCCAGCCACACCCAGCGCGGGGTGGGCAGGCCTTCGGCGGCCCAGACGCGTTTGGTCATGACCTTGTCCATAGCCACCGCGCTGGCCATGACACCACTGCCGGTGTAGGGAATGCCCATGAGTTCCAGCGCACCCTGCACCGTGCCGTCTTCACCGTGGCGGCCGTGCAGCGCGATGAAGACACGGGCAAAGCCTTCGCGCTTGAGTTCCGCGAGATCGCGCCCGGCGGGGTCGAAGGCCCACGCGTCCACACCTCGGCTGCGCAAGGCGGCCAGCACGCCAGCGCCAGACATCAGCGACACCGCGCGTTCAGCGCTGCTGCCGCCTTGCAGCACGGCGACTTTGCCCATGGCTTCGGGTTCAGCGCTCATGCCGCGCTCCCTCAGTGTTCAAGAGTTGCACCAGCTTCTGCACCAATTCCTGCGGTACGTTGCCGATGGAGCCCGCGCCCAGCGTGATGAGCACGTCGCCGTCGCAGGCGACCTGCGCGATGGCGGCCGGCAGCGCGGCCACATCGGCCACGAAGAGCGGCGCCACGCGGCCGGCGGCGCGCAATGCGTCGGTCAGCGCGCGGCCATCGGCACCGGCAATCGGTGATTCACCGGCGGCATAGACCTCTGTCAGCAGCACCACATCGGCTTCACCGAGCACGCGCACGAAGTCGGCAAAACAGTCGCGCGTGCGGCTGTAGCGATGGGGCTGGAAGGCCAGCACCAGGCGCCGGCCCGGAAAGGCACCGCGCGCCGCTGCAATGACGGCGGCCAGTTCCACCGGGTGGTGGCCATAGTCGTCGATAAGCGTGCACGTGCCGCCTGCCGCACAGGGCAGTTCACCGTAGCGCTGGAAGCGGCGGCCGACGCCGGCAAAGGCGGCCAGTGCGCGCGCAGCGGCAGCATCGGGCAATTCAAGTTCACGCGCCACGGCGATCGCCGCCAGCGCGTTGCGCACGTTGTGCTCACCGGCCAGGTTGAGCGTGATGGCCAGGTCCGGACAACCGAGTTGCTGCGCCACGAAGCGCATGCGGCCACCGGGCAGGGCCTGCACCTGCACGGCGCGCAGATGGGCGCCCGCATCAAAGCCATAGGTCGTGACGGGCCGTGCCAGTTGCGGCAGTACGGCGCGCACACCGGCATCGTCGCTGCACAGCACCGCACGGCCGTAGAAGGGCAGGCGGTGGATGAAGTCCACGAAGGCGCCGTGCAGGCGCGCCAGGTCGTGGCCGTAGGTTTCCATGTGGTCGGCGTCGATGTTGGTGACGACGCTGATGACGGGGCTCAGGTGCAGGAACGACGCATCACTTTCATCGGCTTCGACGACGATGAATTCGCCCGCGCCGAGCCTTGCATGGGTGCCCGTGCTTTCCAGCTTGCCGCCAATGACGAAGGTCGGGTCCACGCCCGCTTCAGCCAGCACGCTGGCCACCAGCGAGGTGGTCGTCGTCTTGCCATGCGTGCCGGCGATGGCGATGCCCTTCTTCAGGCGCATCAATTCAGCCAGTAGCACAGCACGCGCCACCACGGGCACGCGCGCGGCGCGGGCGGCGGTGACTTCCGGGTTGTCGCTTTGCACCGCCGTGCTGGTGACGACCGCCTGCGCGCCCGCGATGTGGCCGGCAGCATGGCCGATCTGCACGGCGATGCCCAGCTCTGCCAGGCGGCGCGTGACGCTGCTGTCGTGCTGGTCGGAACCCGAAACGCGGTAACCCAGGTTGTGCAGGATCTCGGCAATGGCGCTCATGCCGGCGCCGCCGATGCCGACAAAGTGGATGTGCTTGACGGCGTGTTTCATGGGGCGCAACCGCCGGGCTGCCCCAAGGGCGCCAGCCCCCTCGG
Organism: Rubrivivax sp.; assembly: GCA_043716775.1. Lineage (GTDB taxonomy): Bacteria > Pseudomonadota > Gammaproteobacteria > Burkholderiales > Burkholderiaceae_C > Rubrivivax. The sequence continues at coordinate 25,828 of JAYSYB010000508.1, read as the reverse complement.
GGGGTCGCGAAGGGCGAAGGCCCGTAGCGTGGGGGTCAGCATTTGGCCACCAGCTTTTCAATTTCGTCAGCGACGCGCGCGGCGGCCAGCGGTTTGGCGGCTGCGCGCGCCTTTGTCGCCATCGTCAGCAATGTTTCACGTGTCATGCCACTCAACACATCCGCCAGCTTCCGTGCCGTCAGGTCAGTCTGCGGCAGGTGCACCGCCCCGCCCTGCCCCGCCAACCAGGCCGCGTTGTCGCGCTGGTGCGCGGTGGTGCTGACGATCAGCGGCACCAGCACGGCCGGCACACCAGCCGCGCAGAGTTCACTGACGGTGATGGCGCCCGCGCGGCACACCATCAGGTCGCAAGCGGCCAGGCGTTGCGGCATGTCGTCGATGAAGGGCAACACTTCAGCATGAATGCCGGCTTGCGCGTAGGCGGCGCGCACGGCGTCGGCCTGTGCAGCGCCGGTCTGGTGCGTGACCTGCGGGCGCTGCCCGGCAGGCAACAGCGCGATGGCCGTCGGCACAGTCTGATTCAGCACCTGCGCGCCCAGGCTGCCACCCACCACCAGCAGCTGCAGCGGACCTTGGCGGCCTGCATAACGCTCAATCGGTGCGGCTATATTTTCGATTTCTGAACGCACCGGGTTGCCGGTGACCACGGCATTCTTCGTGCGCGCCGCCGCGTCGCCGTCGAAGCCGAAAGCCACGCGGTCGGCCACCGGCAACAGCGACTTGTTGCTCATCAGGAGCGCGGCGTCGGCATTCACCAGCATCAAGGGCTTGTTCAACAGGCTGGCCATCAGCCCGCCCGGAAAACAGACGTAGCCGCCCATGCCCAACACTGCATGCGCACCGCGTTTGCGCAAGATGCCAAAGCAGTCCCAGAAGGCCTTCAGCAGCCGCAGCCCGCCGGTGGCGGTGTGCAGCAGGCCCTTGCCACGCAGGCCGCTGAAGGTGATGGTGTCCAGCAGCAGGCCGGCCGGCGGCACGAGCTTGTTTTCCATGCCGTGGCTGGTGCCGAGCCAGCTGACGCTCCAGCCGCGGCCCTGCATCTCGCGCGCCACCGCCAGGCCCGGCATGATGTGCCCGCCAGTGCCAGCCGCCATGATGACGAGATGGCTCATGTTCTGCCACTCGCAGAGACCAAGGCCGTGCGCGGAACCGGCTTTGCCGGGCCGCTGCACGAGCCCCCTCGGGGGGCAGCGACCATCGGGAGCGTGGGGGCCAACATCATGTGCGGCCACCCCGCATCAATGCGCGGTTCTCGATATCGACCCGCAGCACGAGCGCCATCGCGATCAGGTTCATCAGGATCGCGCTGCCACCGTAGCTCATCAGCGGCAGCGTCAGCCCCTTGGTGGGCAGCACGCCCAGGTTGACGCCCATGTTGATGAAGGCCTGAAAGCCGATCCAGATGCCGATACCCTGGCACATCAAACCGGCAAAGACGCGGTCGAGTGCGATGGCCTGGCGGCCGATGTGGAAGATGCGCCGCGTGAGCCAGAAGTACAGCACGATGACAGTGGCCACACCGATGAAGCCCAGCTCTTCGCCGATGACGGCGAGCAGGAAGTCGGTGTGCGCTTCGGGCAGGTAGTGCAATTTTTCCACCGACGAGCCCAGTCCCTGGCCGAGGATTTCGCCGCGGCCCAGCGCGATCAGCGAATGCGTGAGCTGGTAGCCCTTGCCCTGCGCGTACTTGGGATTCCACGGGTCCAGGTAGGCCAGGATGCGTTCACGCCGCAGGTCATCGAAGGCGATGATGAGCGCGAAGGTGGCGATGATGACGGCAGCGATCAGGAAGAACATGCGCGCGTTGACACCACCGAGGAACAGGATGCCCATGGCGATGGTGGCGATGACGATGAAGGCCCCCATGTCGGGCTGGCGCAGCAGCAGCGCGCCAACAAAAGCCACGGCCACGACCATCGGCGTGACGGCGCGGAAGAAGTTTTCGCGCGCGTCCATGCGCCGCACCATGTAGTTGGCGGCATACAGCGCAATCGCCAGCTTGGCCAGTTCACTGGGCTGGAAGTTCATGAAGCCGAGCGGGATCCAGCGGCGCGAGAAGTTCACCACCTTGCCGATGAAGGGCACCAGCACCAGCACCAACAGCAAGAGTGCGATCAGGAAGACGATGGGCGCCTGCTTTTCCCAGAACGAAATGGGCACCTGCACGGCCACCAGCGCGACGACGAAGGCGATCGCGAGCGACAGCAGGTGGCGCTGCAGGAAGAAGGTGGGCGCGTAGTTGGCGAACTTGGGGTTGTCGGGCATGGCGATGCTGGCCGAATAGACCATCACCACACCCAGCGCGATGAGTGCGCCCACCACCGCCACCAGGTTCTGGTCAAAGGCCATCAGGCGCACGGCGCGCGCGCCGCCAACGTCCACCTGGTCGCGCACGGGCAGTGGACCATCCGCTTTGCCCTGGCCGCTGAGCCAATGGCGCAGCGCGTTGAACCGGCTCGACACGGCTGCGTTCATGCCTGCCCCCTGTCGGCCGCGTAAGCCTGCACCGCCGCCACAAACACTTCAGCGCGGTGGCCGTAGTTGCGGAACATGTCCAGGCTGGCGCAGGCGGGGCTGAGCAGCACGGCGTCGCCCTTCTGCGCGTGGGCAAAGCACCACTGAACCGCAGTGTCCAGCGACAGGAAGCGCTGCACCGGCAAGCCGCGGTTCGTGCTTTCAATGGCAGCCTCGATAGCGGGGGCATCGCGCCCAATGGTCGCCACCGCACGCGCGTGTTGCGCCAGCGGCGCGGCCAGCGGGCCGAAGTCTTGCCCCTTGCCGTCGCCACCCAGGATCACGACAAGCTTGCCGGGCGCCTTGTCTGCACCCAGACCCGCGAGCGCGGCCACGGTGGCGCCGACGTTGGTGCCTTTGCTGTCGTCAAAGGCTTCCACGTCGTTGACGCGGGCAATGAACTGCACGCGGTGCGGTTCCCCGCCGTATTCGCGCAGGCCGTGCAGCATGGGCGCCAGCGGGCAGCCGATGGCAGTCGCCAGTGCCAGCGCGGCGAGTGCGTTGCTGGCGTTGTGGCGGCCACGCACGCGCAACGCGTCGGCGGGCATCAGGCGCTGCAGGTGGATTTCGACTTCTTCGCCCTTCTTGCGCTTGAAGGTGTCGTCAGCAGGCAACGCGCGTACGAGCCATGCCATGCCGCTTTCAACGACGAGGCCGAAGTCGCCGGGGTGGCGCGGCGCGTCGGTGCCAAAGCGCAGCACCGTGCGCTCGACGGCCTTGACCTTGGCCTTGCCCTTCACGATCACCGCCGCCACCGGCACCATCGCTTCCACGAACGCATCGTCGCGGTTGATGAGCATCAGCGCCTGGCTGCCAAAGATACGCGCCTTGGACGCCGCATAGGCGGCCATGCTGCCGTGCCAGTCCAGGTGGTCCTGCGTGATGTTCAGCACCACGGCCGCGTCGGGCTCAAACCCGCGCACGCCGGTGCCGCCGCCTTCCAGCTGGAAGCTGGACAGTTCCAGCACCCAGACCTCGGGCAGGTCTTCAAGCCGCGCGGTCAGCGTGTCCAGCAGCGTCGGCCCGATGTTGCCGGCGGTGGCCACGGTCTTGCCCGTGCGGGCCACCAGCAATGCGGTCATCGCAGTGGTTGTCGTCTTGCCGTTGGTGCCGGTAATGGCCAGGACTTTGGGTGCGTAGGCCTGGGCCTCTTTCAGGTCCGCCAGCGCGTGCGCGAACAGGTCCAGTTCACCCAGCACCGCAATTCCGGCCGCGCGCGCTTCCTGCAGCAGCGGGGTGATGCGTGCGTCCATCGGCGCCAGGCCCGGGCTTTTCAGCACCAGCTGACAACTTCCCAGGTGGGCGGCAGACAATTCACCACCGATCAACGTGGCACTGGGCAATTCATCGCGCAGCGCAGCCGCGCCAGGCGGCGTCTCACGCGAATCCCACACCGTGACGCTGGCGCCATGGCGCACGCACCAGCGCGCCATTGCCAGCCCGCTGTCGCCCAGGCCGAGAATGAAGACGGGGATGTCGCGAAGGAAATTCATCGCAATTTCAAGCTCGCCAGGCCAACCAGGCACAGCAGCATCGTGATGATCCAGAAGCGCACCACGACCTGCGACTCAGTCCAGCCCTTTTTCTCGAAGTGGTGGTGCAGCGGCGCCATCAGGAAGATGCGCCGGCCGGTGCCGTATTTGCGCTTGGTGTACTTGAACCAGCTGACCTGGATCATCACGCTCAGTGCTTCGGCGACGAAGACACCACCCATGATGCCGAGCAGGATTTCCTGCCGCGTGATGACGGCGATGGTGCCCAGCGCGCCCCCCAGCGACAGCGCGCCCACGTCGCCCATGAACACCTGCGCCGGGTTGGCGTTGAACCACAAGAAGGCCAGGCCCGCGCCGGCCATGGCGGCGCAAAACACCAGCAACTCACCGGCGCCGGGGATGTGCGGGAACAGCAGGTACTTGCTGAAGACGGCATTGCCAACGATGTAGGCAAAGACACCCAGCGCCGACCCCACCATCACCACCGGCATGATGGCCAGGCCGTCCAGGCCGTCGGTGAAATTCACCGCGTTGCTGGCGCCGACGATGACGAACCAGGTCAGGAAGATGAAGCCAAAAACGCCCAGCGGGTAGCTCACGGTCTTGAAGAACGGCACCATCAGGTCGGCGCGCGGCGGCAGGGTGTTGGAAAAACCACTGCTGACCCAGCGGATGAAGAGTTCCAGCACGCGCAGGTTGCTGGTTTCCGACACGCTGAAGGCCAGGTACAGCGCGGCGACGATGCCGATCAGCGACTGCCAGAAGAACTTCTCGCGCGAACGCATGCCTTCAGGGTCCTTGTGCACCACCTTGCGGTAGTCGTCGGTCCAGCCGATGGCGCCAAAGCCGAAGGTCACGAGCATGACGACCCAGACGAAGCGGTTGCTCCAGTCAAACCAGAGCAGCGTGCTGATGCCGATGCCGATAAGCACCAGCACGCCACCCATCGTGGGCGTGCCACGTTTGCCCAGGTGGCTTTGCACGCCGTATTCGCGGATCGGCTGACCGATCTTCATCTCCGTCAGGCGCCGGATGACCCAGGGACCGAAGGCCAGGCCGATGAGCAGCGAAGTCATCGCCGCCATCACGGCGCGAAAAGTCAGGTACTGCAGCACGCGCAAGAACCCCAACTGTTCGGGCGCAAATTGCATGAGCCATTGCGACAGGCTAAGCAGCATGCGGCGCCCCCTGGCGATCTTCGCCATAAGCCTTCATGGCTTGCACCACGCGCTCCATCTTCATGAACCTGGATCCTTTGACCAGCACCGACTGCTCGCTTGCACTCAGCAGCGCAGCGGGCAAGGCGGCCAGCAGATCAGTCACCTGGTTGAAATGGCGGTGTGCGTCAAGATGGGCACACAGCGCCCCCGCGGCCCACACCTGCTCAATACCCACGGCCCGCGCCCGCGCGCCGACCTCGGCGTGGAATTGCGGGCCCTCAGTGCCGACTTCGCCCATGTCGCCCAGCACCAGCCAGCGCGGGCTGGGCATGGCGGCCAGGACGTCGATGGCCGCCAGCACCGAGTCCGGGTTGGCGTTGTAGCTGTCGTCGATCAGCGTGACGGGCCTGCCGTGCCAGTTGAGCGGCACGGTTTGCGAACGCCCGGCCACGGACGCGAAGCCGGCCAGGCCTTGCTGCACCGCCGACAACGGCGCACCCGCAGCCAACGCCGACGCGGTGGCGGCGAGTGCGTTGTGCAGGTTGTGCGCGCCGGGCAGCGCGAGCAGGGTGGTGGCGCTGCCGGCGGGGGTGTGGAGCAGCAGCGACCAGTGCGGGCCGGCGGCGTTCCAGGTGGCCTGCGCGGTCACGTCTGCGGCGGCACCAGCCGGCACTGAAAACGTCATCACTCGCCGCACACCTGCCATTTCCCGCCACAGCGGCGTGTAGGCATCGTCGGCCGGAATCACCACCGTGCCGCCGGCACCCAACGCACTGATGACGCTGCCGTTTTCACGCGCCACCGCTCCCACGCCGGCCATGAATTCCTGGTGTTCGCGCTGCGCGTTGTTGATGAGCGCGACGGTCGGCGCAGCCAGCCGCGCCAGCAGCGCGATTTCGCCGACGTGGTTCATGCCCAGTTCCAGCACCGCGGCGCGGTGCCAGGTGCTGTCGTCCTGGCGCAGGCGCAAGAGCGTGAGCGGTGCGCCGATGTGGTTGTTGAGGTTGCCGGCAGTGGCCAGCGCGCCATCACCGAGCCAGGCGCGCAGGATGGCTGCGATCATCTGCGTGACAGTCGTCTTGCCGTTGCTGCCCGTGACCGCGATGAGCGGCAGGTGGAAGCGGGCACGCCAGGCGGCCGCCAACTGCTGCAGCGCCTGCAGCGTGTCGTTCACCAGCAGGCCCGGCATGCCATCGTCAAGGCCGCGCTCGGCCAGCGCAGCCACCGCGCCGCTGGCCTTGGCCTGGGCGATGAAATCGTTGCCGTCGAAGTGTTCGCCCTTCAGCGCCACGAATAGGTCGCCCGCGCGCAGCGTGCGCGTGTCGCTGTGCACGCGCAGGAAAGGCGTGGCGCCGTCGCCCACCACGGTGCTGCGCGGCAACAAGGCGTGGGCTTGCGCCAGCGTCATCATGCGGGCGCTCCTTGACGCGCACGCAGGGCGGATTGGGCTTCAGCCACGTCGGAGAAAGGGCGCTTGATACCGGCGATGTCCTGGTAGTCCTCATGGCCCTTGCCGGCGATCAGCACCACGTCGCCGGCCTTCGCGGCGCGCAGCACGCCGTGGATGGCTTCGTGGCGGTCTTCAATGACATCGACCTCGTCGCGGCCCGGGTTTGCGGAATGCACACCGGCCAGGATCTGGGCCAGGATGGCGCTGGGCGATTCCAGCCGCGGGTTGTCACTGGTGATGACGACGTGGTCGGCGCCGCGCGCAGCGATGGCGCCCATCAACGGGCGCTTGGTGGCGTCACGGTTGCCTCCGCAGCCGAAGACACACCACAGCCGGCCGCCACGTGCGATGACCAGCGGGCGCAGGGCTTGCAGCACCTTGTCCAGCGCGTCGGGGGTGTGGGCGTAGTCCACCACCACGTCCACGTCAGCGTGCAGCTTAGCGTGCGGGCCCGCGGCCGGCTCGGTCACGCGTTGCAAGCGGCCGGGCACGGGTGTCAGCGCCGCGGCTGCGGTCGCCGCAGCGGCCAGCGGCACACCCAGCGCGCGCAGACCCGCCAGCACCACCACCAGGTTGCTGGCGTTGAATTCGCCGACGAGCCGCGTCTGCACGGCGGCGCGGCTGTCGCCTTCCACGGCGTCAAAGGCCAGGCCGCCGTCGATGTAGCGCAGGTTCTCCGCGCGCAGCCTGGTCGGTTCGTGCAAGGAAACGGTCCACAGGTCAAGCCTGCTGCCACTCAATTCAGCGGCCAGCATCCGACCTTGAAAATCGTCGATGTTGATCACGGCTGCCTTCAGACCTGGCCAGTCGAAGAGCGCACGCTTGGCGGCCCAATAGGCTTCCATGCTGCCGTGATAGTCCAGGTGGTCCTGGGTGAAGTTGGTGAACAGGGCCACGCCGATGCGCAAGGCATCCAGCCGGTGTTCATTGAGTCCGATCGAAGACGCTTCCAGCGCGCAGGCCACAAAACCCTGGTCGGCCATGCCGCGCAGCGTGCCGTGCAGCGTGACGGGGTCCGGTGTCGTCAGCCCCGTGGACTTCACATGGCCAGGCTCACCCACGCCGAGCGTGCCGATGACGCCACAGCGCCGGCCCAGCGCGGCCAGCGCCTGGGCGGTCCACCATGCGGTGCTGGTCTTGCCGTTGGTGCCGGTGGTGGCGACGATGTCGAGCTTGGCGCTTGGCGCGCAGAAGTATTCATCGGCAATGGCGCCGGTAGCTGCCTTCAGCCCCGGCAGCGCCGCGACCCGCGCATCGGCAAAACCGAAGGCCTCCGCGCCGTCGGCTTCCACCAGGCAAGCCGATGCGCCCGCAGCCAGCGCAGCGGGCACGAACTGTCGGCCGTCCACCGCATACCCCGGCCAGGCGATGAAGCCGTCGCCCGGCCGCACGCGGCGGCTGTCGGTGTGCAGCGTGCCGCTCACCTGGGCAGCCAGCCATTTCGCCGCAGCGGCGGCAGAGCCCAGGAGCACGTGATCAAGCAGACGCTGCGGGTCCGGCTCTGCCGGCCTGCCGCGGGCGCCCCCTTGAGCGGGAGCGTCGAAGGCGCTTTCGGGGGTGAGCTTGTTCAAATGCTCTCCTGCTCGGCCGGCACGGGCTTGGCGTTGATCTGCGCTTTCACGTCCAGGTCGGGCGCCACGTTCATCATGCGCAGCGTCTGCTGCACGATCTGGCTGAACACGGGTGCGGCCACCTCGCCGCCGAAGTAACTGCCCTTGCCGGGCTCATCCACCATCACCGCCACCACGATGCGCGGCTGCGCCACCGGCGCCAGGCCGACAAAAAACGCGTGGTACTTGCCGGTGGCGTAGCCCTTGCCTTCGTGCTTGCGCGCGGTGCCTGTCTTGCCGCCCACCGAATAGCCCAGCGCCTGCGCCTTGGGCGCCGTGCCGCCGGGCCCGGCAGCCAGGCGCAGCATGTCGCGCACCTGCTGCGCGGTCTTGGCAGTCATCACGCGCTGGCCGGCCACCAGGCCGTCGGTGGCCATGTCATGGCGCTGCAGCGTCAGCGGGATCAGTTCCCCGTCGCGCGCAAACACGGTGTACGCACGCGCCAGTTGCAACAGGCTGGCGGACAGGCCGTAGCCATAGCTCATGGTTGCTTGCTCCACCGGGCGCCAGGTCTTGTACGGGCGCAGGCGGCCGGCAGCGGCACCAGGAAAGTCGATGCGCGGGCGCTGGCCCAGGCCGATGGCGGTGTACATCTCCCACATCTCGCGCGCCGGCAGCTGCATTGCCATCTTCACGGTGCCGACGTTGCTGGATTTCTGGATCACCTCGGCCAGCGTCAGCGTGCCGTGCGGGTGCGAATCGGTGATGGGTGCGCCCGCGATGACGATGCGGCCCGGCGCGGTGTCGATGCGTGTGGCGGGCGTCCAGGGCCCGCGCTCCAGCGCCAGCGCGGCGGTGAAGGGTTTCATCGTTGAGCCGGGCTCGAAGGTGTCGGTGATGGCGCTGTTGCGCAGGCCCTTGCTGCCGGCCTTGCCGGTGCGCTTGCTCGCAACTGCATTGGCTTCCGCGCTGCGGTAGTTGGCCAGCGCCAGCACTTCGCCGGTCTGCACGTCCAGCACCACGGCGCTGCCGCCCAGCGCGTGGTGGTCGCGCACGGCGTCTCGCAGGCGCTGCCAGGCGAAGAACTGCACCTTGGAATCGATGGACAAGGTGATGTCCTGGCCCTGGACGGGGCTGGCCTGTTCGCCCACGTCTTCGACCACGCGCCCCAGGCGGTCGCGCATCACGGTGCGCTGGCCGGCCTGGCCCAGCAGTTCGGCGTTGTGGACCAGCTCCATGCCGCTGAGGCCGGCGCCACCGGTGTCGGTGAAGCCAACCACATGGGCGGCCGCTTCGCCTTCCGGATAGCGGCGCTTGAACTCACGCACTTCCTGCACGCCCTTGAGGCCCAGGGCCTTGATCTCGGCCCAGACCGGCTCTTCGACCAAGCGGCGCAGCACCACGGTGCCGGTAGCACCGTCGAGCTTGTCAGCGAATTCCGCCGCCGACAGGCCCAGCAGGCGCGCCAGCGTCTTGCGTTGTGCGGCGTTGGCATTGACGTCGGCACTGAAGAGCTTGGTGTCCACCTGCACCGACGGCAGCGCCACACTGGTGGCCAATGCCAGGCCATTGCGGTCCAGGATTCGGCCACGGCTGGCTGGCAGCGGTTCCTTGTGGACGAAGCGTTTTTCTCCCTCGGCCTGGTAGAAGTCGCTGTGCAGGATCTGCAGGTGCACCGCGCGCGCCAGCAACACGGTGAAGGACACGAAAACCAGGCCGACGACGAAGCGCGACCGCCACGGCGGCGTCTTGCTGGCCAGCAACGGGCTGGTGGCGTAGTTGACGCTGCGCACGCTGTTGCGGGGTGCGCGAGGCGCGGCTCGCTGGGCTGCAGCGCTGCGGCTGTTCATCGCGATGCTCCAGGCAAGGGTGCACTTGAAGAGCGCTCCAGGTTTGACACGCTGGCCACGGCGTCATCGACATAAGCCGTGACGCCGGGCGTCGCGGTGTTCATGCGCAGCTTCTCGCGCGCCACTTTTTCCACCCGCAGGTGCGTGCCCTGGGCCTGGCGTTCAGCGTCCAGGCGCTTGTAGTCGGCTTCCAGGCGGCGCTGCTCCTGGCGCGCCTTGTCCAGTTCGGCAAAGACGCGGCGTGATTCGTAGGCGCTGCGCACCAGCGTCAGGCAACTGGCCAGCAGCACAAGCAGCAAAAACCAGTGCCATTTGCTCGTCATGCGCTCACCCCCGAACTTCCGTGCGAACGTCCGTGCAAACGTCCGTGCGCTCAGCCACGCGCAACACGGCCGAGCGCGCACGGGGGTTGGTCGCCACCTCGGTCGGGCCTGGCTTGATGCGGGCAATGGACCTCAGCCGCAGCGGCTTGGGCGGCGCCATCGGCGCGCGGCGGTCGACCACGTCGCGGCTCTCGGCGGCGATGAAGGTCTTGACGATGCGGTCTTCCAGCGAATGGAAACTGATCACGACCAGGCGTCCTTGCGGGGCCAGCAGAGCCAGCGCTGCTTTCAGGCCCTGTTGCAGCGCCTCAAGCTCGGCGTTGACATGAATCCGAAGAGCTTGAAATGTGCGCGTTGCAGGGTTCTGGCCCGGCTCGCGGGTTTTGACTGCACCAGCCACGAGCGCGGAAAGTTCGAGTGTGCTGCGCACGGGATTCCCACTTTCGCGGCGAGCGACAAGCGCCTTTGCAATCGAAGCAGCAAACCGTTCTTCTGAGAGATCACGAAGCACTCCTTCGATGTCGCGCACATCGGCGCGGGCCAGGTATTCGGCTGCCGTTTCGCCGCGCGTGGTGTCCATGCGCATGTCCAGCGGCGCGTCGTGGCGGAAGCTGAAACCGCGCGCGGGGTCGTCGATCTGTGGCGAGCTGATGCCCAGGTCCAACAGCACGCCATCCACCCGGGTGATGCCGAGTGCGCTCAATTCGGAAGTCATGTCGCCGAAGCTGGCGTGGACCATCGTGAAACGGGCGTCGTCGATCTGCGCCGCGGCTGCCACGGCCTCCAGGTCTTTGTCGAAGGCCACCAGCCGGCCGGCCGGCCCCAACTGCGCCAGCACTGCGCGGGCGTGGCCACCGCGACCAAAAGTGCCGTCCACATAGATGCCATCCGCTTGCATGACCAAGGCCTGGACGGCTTCGGACAGCAAAACGGTGGTGTGGGACCATGGGTTTGCGGTGTTCACCGAATAACCAGGTTGCGCAGCGGCTCGGGCCGACCCTGCGCGATGGCTGCCGCTTCCCGGGTTTCATAGCGCGCCTGGTCCCACAATTCAAAGTGCGGGCCGACACCCATGAATTTCACTTCGCGATCAAACCCTGCCCACACGCGCAACTCCGGCGGCACCAGCACGCGGGCAGCGCTGTCGATTTCGACCTCGGTCGCGCTGCCGATGAAGATGCGGCGCCAGGCGTCATGCTCTGAAGACAGCGCCAGCAGTTCGGTTTCAAACTTCTCCCAGACCGGCAGGGGAAACAGCGACAGGCAGCCGTCAGGATTTTTGGACACCACCATCTGGCCATTCACGTTGGTGTCGAGCAGCGCTTTCCAACGGGCGGGCACCGTGAGGCGACCCTTCCCGTCCAGCAACAGCACCGGACCACCCCTGAAAACCATGATTTGCACTAAAACCCATTAATCTGCACTAAACCCCACTTTACCTGACGCGATGTGGAGGGTCAATGCGGCTTTGAGCAGAAAATTCAATTGAATCAAGGACTTACCGAGTTGATTGGAAGTCAAGTTTGGTTGAAAAACTTGTTCCAAATTAAGGACTTGGGGTGAGGAGTGGAAGTGCTTTGTTAGAAGACGCTGTCTGGTGAGCTGTATGAATACCCATAGGCGGTTTTGTGCCTGGGGCGGCAAAGTCGCGCCCGGGCAGGCTTGAGCGCTCCGCTGTGGCGGCCTTCGCTGCGCTACGGCTGCCTTGCGCGGCCCTGGCGCTTGCAGGCGCCAGGGCGTGCCCAGTCTCATGGCCCAGTCGCGGAACTCGCTTCGTTCGCTTCGCGCGGCCCTGAGACTTCCGCTCCTCAGCGCCCAAGAGGCGCGCTCAATCCTGCCCTGGCCCGCCTTTGCTGCACCAGCAGTGGCATGTCTGGAAGATGCCCCGGCTGGTGGGTGAGCGGCGGGCGGTGCCCGGCGGCGGCCCACTCTGTGGCGGCGAGGAACGGAGGTCTTGAGTCGGCGCGCACAGCGCGCTTCAACTTCTGATTTACCGCCGACTGTTTGAACGAAGCGAGCGCTGCGAGCGAAGTGAGTTGGGCGGTACGACTCAAGACTGAGTACCGCAGCGACAGTCGTAGCGCAGCGAAGACCGCCATAGCGTGGGCCGCTGCCGGGCACCGCCCGACGCGACGCAACGCATGCCACAACATGCCATGTTGTGGCCCCATAGACATGTTGTGGCCCCAATAGACAATCGCCCCCATGCAGCCACAGCAACCACCCCTGCACTGGATGTGCACCGTCACCTGCGAAGTCGCTGCCGTCGTCTCACTCGGCGGCCCCGCCAAACACGGGGAACGCCGCTTCGTGCCCATCCTGAGCGGCAGCGTGCAAGGCCCTGAACTGAGCGGCGATCTGATCGAAGGCGGTGTCGATTGGCAGGTGCAACGCGCTGACCACGTCACCGACATCAGCGCCCACTACGTCATCCGCACCGCCGACAGCGCACTCATCGAAGTGCAAAGCGACGGCCTGCGCCACGGCCCGCCCGATGTCATGGCGCAGCTGGCGCGCGGTGAAGCAGTGCCGCCGCAGGACTATTTCTTCCGCACGCTGGTGCGTCTGACCACGGGCCATGCCGACTGGTTGCATCTGAACAAGGTGATGGCTATCGCTAGCGGCCGGCGCGAAGCGCGGCGCGTGGTGCTGGACTTCTGGCGTATCGGCTGAGCGGCAAAAGTGCAACACAACGACCCGCTGTGGAAGTTGCGGCACGCGCTGGCTGGCCTGGCTTTGGCGCTGCTGCTGTCGGTGCTGACCGCAGCACTGGCCGGTAGTTTGCTGGCGGATGTATTTGGTGGCGGCTACGACGCCCGCGTCACCGTCTATGGCCTGCTGTTGCTGTACGTGGTGGCAGGCGCGGTGGTGCTGTTCATCAAGGTGGCGCAGCACGAGACCCGGCCGCTAACAACCGGCCGCGTGTTGACCTGGTTTGTGAGCCTGTGGCTGTGGCCGCTGCTGCTGTCGGGCGGCAAAGCGCCGCCCGATTCCGAAGCCTGAATCACTGCGACTGCAGGATGCGTCGCCCCGATGCTTGCTGCACCGGCCGCGCGTTCATCGGGTAGAGGCGGGCAAAGAGTTCAATCTGCTCAGGCGACATCGACACCGGCTGGCGCATCACCACCCACTGCACACCTTCGGAACAGGGCGGCGTGGTGAGTGAGCCCATGTAGGTGTAGTAACGGCGGTCGGTCGGCAGCAGGTCGGCCAGTTCCAGCGGCGTGCGGGCGGCAAGCTCTTCGCCCTTTTCCAGCGGCAGGCTGTTCCACACCTTTTGCACCGCAGGCTGCGGCATGCCCTTGTCCATCAACACAGCCACCACGGCCAGGCGGCCTTGGTCGTCCCTGTGCACAAGGTGCAGCGACATCTCGAACTGGCGGCCGTCGATGCGCTCTTCCGACGGCCGATGGAAGTGAAACTGCACCAGCTCAAAACGCTTGCCGCCGATGTCGATGTGGTTGCCCTGCGCCACGTTGGCCTGCACCGTGTGACCGTTGTCGATGACGGCAAATGGCGTGGACTGGTAGTTGAACCTCACCGGGTCCAAGTCCACTGCCAAGCCCCCGCGAATGTCGATGGGGCTCTGCCGCTGCCCACTGCCGCAGAGCGTGAATTCAGGCTTCAGGCCGCCCCACGTTTGCGGGCCAGCAGGGCCTTGGTAAGACCAGTGGGCCGCCGCGTGGCCGGCAGCAGCGGCCTTGGCCGCCTTGCCATGCGCCGCGCCACGAACTGTGGCTGCGTGGGCTGCGGCAGGCGCGATTGCTGACTTGACCACCACGCGCATGTCGTACGGCCCGCCGCCTTCGCTGACCTTGGCGCCGTTCAGCTTGCCTGCCAGGCGCTGCCGCAACGCCTCCAGCGGGTCCGGTGCCGCAGCGGGGGCCGCGGATGCAGCGGACGCTGGCGCGTGCACGGCGGTTGCGGCATGGGCATCTGTTGCGGGTTTGGCCGCCTTGGCGGCCTCCGACGTCAGCTTGACTGGCTTGAGTACCGGCGGGTCAGACGCCTGCGCCAGCAGTGGCGAGCACAGGCTGGCGGACAACAAGAACAGGTAAACATGGCTCATCGCAGTGGCTCCTCGCTCCGTTATCGGCCACGCCGCAACACAACTTGATCGGCCTCAATACCGCGCAGCAGCTTGGGGTTGACCCATAGCCAGGCCACGATGCCGACCATCAGCATGCCGGCCGATGTCAGCGCCAGCGCCTGCGTGGAATGCATCACCAGCTGCGCCAGCACACCGGCCACCGCCGCGTTGGCCAAGCTGCCAGCGCAGGGCGCGCCAAAGCGAAGATGCGCCGGGGTTCAATGGCTGGGGTAAACCAATGAATCTAGAGGGGCGGCCCGATCGGTGCTTCAATGTCACCCATGAATCCCCACCGCAGAAGGCTTGTGCTGGGCACCGCCGCCTCAACTGTCGCAGCCGCCGCCTCCATCGGCCTGCCCGCTCTGGCCAGCACGCGCCGCACTTTGGTGCCGATGACCGACGGGCCCTTCTACCCGGCCCGCGCCTGGCGCGACAAGGGCCCCTTCAGCGGCGATTGGGACGCCGACCTGACGCGCGTCGAACGCAATGGCCGCGTCACCACCGCACGCGGTGAGCACCTGGGTCTGCAGGCCGTGGTGGCCGACACCGAGGGCCGGCTGGTGGACAACGCCGAAGTCGAGGTCTGGCAGTGCGACGTGATGCAGGCTTACCGCCACCCGGACGTGGCCGCGACTGTCGGCCGCTACGACGAAGGCTTCCAGGGTTTTGGCAGTACCAAGAGCGGCAAGGATGGCGGCTTCCGCCTGCGGACCATCAAGCCGGTGGACTACCCGGGGCGCACGCCGCACATCCACGTCAAGCTACGGCACGCGGCCTTCGGTGAACTGACATCACAGTTGTTCCTGGCCGGCGACCCCGGCAATGCGCGCGACTTTCTGTGGCGAGCGGTGCCGCAAGCGGACCGCACGGCGCTTGAAATGCTGCTCGTCCCTGCGGCGCCAGAAAGCGGCCTGCGCTGGCAGGTGCGGCACACGCTGACCGTGCCGACCTGAAACAAGAAAAGTGTGAAGCAAGCCGATAGGCCGGATTCTGTGCGGCAGCACTTCTTGCGAAGCACCGCCGTGACCGCCATTCCTCTGGGCCGAAGGTCACCCTTCAGCTCGGTGCTACCTACCCGCACACAGCGCCGGGCCAGCGGTAGAACGGCACCGCAAAGCCATGCCGTTCAATGTGTGCCTACTTGGTATTGCTGCGCGTAGAGATTGCCCGTTTCACCCGAACTGAATCGGCTCGTCTCTGTTGCTCTGATCCTCACCTCGCGGTGGACAGCCGTTAGCTGCTACGTTGCCCTGTGCAGTCCGGACCTTCCTCCAGTGCCGTGTTTCCACGATCGCACCAGCGGCGGTCTGGCTTGCTTCACCGAGGGATTATCGCCGTCGCTAGAAGCACGCCTTCAGATCGACATCCGGTCGCGCACGCCGTCGGCCGCCATGTCAGCGCCGCGGCCGCGCATGACGACCTCGCCGCGCTCCATCACCAGGTATTGGTCGGCCAGCTCGGCGGCAAAGTCGTAGTACTGCTCGACCAGAACGATGGCCATCGTCTTGCGGTCGGCCAGCATGCGGATGACACGGACGATGTCCTTGATGATGCTGGGCTGGATGCCTTCGGTGGGCTCGTCCAGCATCAGTAGCTTCGGCTCTGCCGCCAACGCACGCGCGATGGCCAATTGCTGCTGTTGGCCACCCGAAAGATCGCCGCCGCGGCGGTTGATCATCTGCTTGAGCACGGGGAAGAGTTCAAACAGTTCAGCCGAAATCGCCGTGCTGCCGCTGCGCGACGCCAGCCCCATGCGCAGGTTCTCTTCCACCGTCAGGCGGCCGAAGATTTCGCGGCCCTGCGGCACATAGCCGCAGCCCAGGCGCACGCGGTCGTAGGGCGTGGCCTTGGTGATGTCGGCGCCCGCCAGCTTGACGTGGCCCGTCTTCACCGGCACCACCCCCATCAGGCTCTTCAGCAATGTTGTCTTGCCAACGCCGTTGCGGCCGAGGATCACCGTGACCTCGCCAAGTCGGGCCTCCAGCGCCAGGTTGCGCAGGATGTGGCTGCCGCCGTAGTACTGGTTCAGGCCTTCAACCTGGAGGATGGGTGCATCAGCGGCCAAGGTACACCTCAACAACCTTTTCGTTGGCCTGCACGTCGCTCAAGAGTCCTTCTGCCAGCACGCTGCCTTCATGCAGCACCGTCACCTTCTTGCGGCCCTGTGTCAGCTGGTCGACGAACCTCATGTCGTGTTCCACCACCACCAGCGAGTGTTTACCTTCCAGCGTCAGGAAGAGTTCTGCGGTGCGTTCGGTTTCTTCGTCGGTCATGCCGGCCACCGGCTCGTCCAGCAGCAAGAGCTTCGGATCTTGCGCCAACAGCATGCCAATTTCCAGCCACTGCTTCTGGCCGTGACTGAGCAGGCCTGCTGTGCGCTGCGCTTCGTCTTTCAGGTGGATCATCGTCAGCACTTCGCCCAGCTTGTCGAGCTGCTCGCCGCTCAGCCGCGAGAAGAGGCTGGCCTTCACACGCCGATCAGCACGTAGATTCAGTTCCAGATTCTCGAACACGCTCAACTGTTCATACACCGTGGGCTTCTGGAACTTGCGACCGACCCCGACCTGCGCGATGTCGGATTCCGACAGGCGCAGCAAGTCGATGTTGGAGCCGAAGAACACCTTTCCCGAATCGGGCCGGGTCTTGCCGGTGATGCAGTCCATCATCGTCGTCTTCCCCGCGCCGTTGGGGCCGATGATGCAGCGCAGTTCACCGACGTTGATCGTCAGGCTCAGGTTGTTGAGCGCCTTGAAACCGTCGAAGCTGACGGTTACGCCGTCCAGGTACAGCGCCACGCCTTGCGTGAACACCACTTCACCGGCCGACAAGGGCCGGCCGAAGCCGCCGCCCTTCTTTGTACCGGCCAGCCGTTCTTCGTAAGCGGCGCGCGCCTTGGCGCCGGCTTCCATCAACTCGGGCGTCATGCGCGCTTCCCCCGCTGGTCCGTGACCCGACGCCACAGGCCCAACAGGCCTTGCGGCAGGAACAGCGTCACCGCGATGAAAAGAGCACCCAGGAAGAAGAGCCAGAATTCCGGGAACGCCACCGTGAACCAGCTCTTGGCGCCGTTGACGAAGAAGGCGCCGATGATCGGCCCGATGAGCGTGCCGCGCCCGCCCACTGCCGCCCAGATGGCGATCTCGATGCCCGCCGCCGGACTCATTTCACCGGGGTTGATGATGCCCACTTGCGGCACGTACAAGGCGCCGGCCACACCGCACATCACGGCCGACAGCGTCCAGATCGACAGCTTGTAGGCAACAGGGTTGTAGCCACTGAACATGACCCGCGTCTCCGCGTCGCGGATGGCCTGCAACACGCGCCCGTATTTGCTGCGCACGATGGCGCGCGACATCAAAAAGAAACCGATCAGCACCAGGCCCGTGAGCACAAAGAGCCACACCCGCATGCCCGGCGTGGTGACGCTGACACCCAGGATGCGCTTGAAGTCGGTGAAGCCGTTGTTGCCGCCGAAGCCGGTCTCGTTGCGGAAGAACAGCAGCATCGCAGCGAAGGTCAGCGCCTGCGTGATGATGCTGAAGTACACGCCCTTGATGCGCGAGCGGAAGGCGAAGAAACCGAAGATGAAAGCCAGCAGTCCCGGCACCAGCACCACCAGCAGCATCTGGGCCACAAAGCTGTCGCTGACAGCCCAATGCCACGGATATTCTTTCCAGTTCAAGAAGACCATGAAGTCGGGCATTTCTGACTTGTACTGGCCGTCGATGCCGATCTGGCGCATCAGGTACATGCCCATCGCGTAACCGCCCAGCGCGAAGAACAGGCCATGCCCCAGCGACAGGATGCCGGTGTAGCCCCAGATCAAGTCCATCGCCAACGCACAGATCGCGTAGCAGAGGATCTTGCCGAAGAGGCTGACGTAAAAGTCGCCGAGGTGGAAGACGCTGTCCTCGGGCACGGCCAGGTTCAGCACCGGCACGAAGACCGCGATTACCAGCACGGCGGCCAGCACCGCGGTCCAGCCCTTGACGCCAAGCGGGGAGGCGTTCATTCGGCGCTCCGCCCTTTGAGTGCAAAGATGCCCTGCGGCCGCTTCTGGATGAAGACGACGATGAACACCAGCACCATGATCTTGGCCAGCACCGCGCCGCTCCAGCCTTCCAGCAGTTTGTTCAAAAGGCCCAGGCCGAGACCGGCGTACACCGTGCCCGCGAGTTGCCCCACACCGCCCAGCACCACGACCATGAAGCTGTCGACGATGTAGCCCTGCCCCAGGTCGGGCCCGACGTTGCCGACCTGGCTCAGCGCGCAGCCCGCCAGCCCCGCAATGCCGGCACCTAACGCGAAGGCGTAGGTGTCCACCCGCGCCGTGTTCACGCCTACACAAGCGGCCATGCGGCGGTTCTGCGTGACCCCGCGCACGAAGAGGCCCAGCCGTGTGCGGCTGATCAGCAGCGCGACACCCACCAGCACCAGCGCCGCAAAGGCCAGGATCGCCAGCCGGTTGTAGGGCAGCGTCAGGTTCGGCAGCACCTGCACGCCGCCCGACAGCCAGCTGGGGTTTTCAACGCCCACGTTCTGCGCGCCGAAGGCCGTGCGCACGCACTGCATCAGGATCAGGCTGATGCCCCAGGTGGCCAGCAACGTCTCCAGCGGCCGGCCATAGAGCCAGCGGATGACCGTGCGTTCCAGCACCGCGCCCACCAGTGCGGCGGCAAAGAAGCTGGCCGGAATCGCCGCCGCGATGTACCAGTCAAAAGCCCCTGGCAGCCAGGCCTTGAAGACGTTTTGCACACCGTAGGTGGCGTAAGCGCCGATCATCATCAGCTCGCCATGCGCCATGTTGATGACGCCCATCAGGCCGTAGGTAATGGCCAGGCCCAGCGCCACCAGCAGCAGGATCGAGCCCAGGCTGATGCCGGAGAAGATGGCGCCCAGCCGTTCGCCCCAGACCAGGCGCGCCTGCACCTTGTCCAGCGACGCGTTCATCGCGGCCTTCACTGCAGCGTCTGCCTCCACGGCCAGTTTTTCAATCAGCAGAGAACGGGTTGCGGGCTGTTCACTGTCGGCCAGCAGACGCGCCGCGTCGAGACGCTTGGTGGTGTCGGCCGACGAAATCATCACCGCCGCCTTCAGCAGCGACAGGCGCGCTTTCAGCGCTGCATCGGTCTCCACCGCGATGGCTTTTTCGATGACGCCGAGCTTGCCTTCATCGGCCCCGTCGCGCAGTTCGTCGATGGCCTTGTTGCGCAGTGCGCGGTCGGGCGAAAACAGCGCCAGCGCCGCGAGTGCGGCCTGGAATTCCTGCCGCACGCGGTTGTTGTTGACCACGTCTTCGGCGTCCGCCGGCAGCGGCACTTCCTTGCCCGACGAGGCTTCCGCGGCCTTGCCGTCGCGCACGATGTAGGCCTTGCCGCCAGCGGTCTTCACCGCGTCGTCCAGCAGCGCCTGCACCAGCGGTCCGACCGCAGGGTCGGCCGCCACCACGGCTTCGTTCAGCGCGGCAATGCGCTCGTCGCTGTCACCCGCCGCGATGCGCCCGGCCTGTTCGGGCGTGAGCGCAAAGCACAGCGAGTGGCAAAGAAGGAAAAGGCCTGCCAGCCAGCGCTGCAGGCCCCGAGGGAAGGTCATGGACGGTTACTTCACTTCTTCTCGGGCACATTCTTCTTGCCCTTGTTTTCCAGGATGTAGTCGCTCCACGGGTCGGCCACGACCGGGCCTTTGGTCTTCCACACCACGTTGAACTGGCCGTCGGCCTTGATCTCGCCAATGAACACCGGCTTGTGCAGGTGATGGTTTTCCTTGTCCATGGTGCTGATGAAACCACCCGGCGCCTTGAAGGTTTGGCCGGCCATCGCGGCGATGACCTTGTCGGTCTCGGTGCTCTTGGCCTTGGCCACCGCCTGCGCCCACATGTAGATACCGATGTAGGTGGCTTCCATCGGGTCATTCGTCAGCGGCCGGTCCTTGTGGCCGGGGATGCCCTTGGCCTTGGCATAAGCCGTCCACTTGGCCACGAAGTCGGCGTTGGCCGGGTTCTTCAGACTCATGAAGTAGTTCCACGCCGCCAGGTGGCCCACCAGCGGCTTGGTGTCCACGCCGCGAAGTTCTTCTTCGCCGACGCTGAAGGCGACGACCGGCACGTCGGTTGCCTTCAGGCCCTGGTTGCCCAGTTCCTTGTAGAAGGGCACGTTGCTGTCGCCGTTGATGGTGGACACCACCGCCGTCTTCTTGCCTTCACCCGCGAACTTCTTGATCTTGGCGATGATGGTCTGGTAGTCGGAATGCCCGAAGGGGGTGTACTCCTCCATGATGTCGGCGTCAGCCACGCCCTTGGCCTTGAGGAAGGCGTGCAGGATCTTGTTGGTCGTGCGCGGGTACACGTAGTCGGTGCCCAGCAGCACCCAGCGCTTGGCGCTGCCGCCGTCCTTGCTCATCAGGTATTCCACGGCGGGAATGGCCTGCTGGTTGGGTGCGGCGCCGGTGTAGAAAACGTTCTTGCTGAGCTCTTCGCCTTCGTACTGGACGGGGTAGAAAAGCAGACTGTTCGTTTGCTCGAAGACTGGCAGCACGCTCTTGCGCGACACGCTGGTCCAGCAACCAAACACCACCGCCACCTTGTCCTGGCTGATCAGTTGCTTGGCCTTCTCGGCGAAGAGGGGCCAGTTCGACGCCGGGTCGACGACCACCGGCTCGAGCTTCTTGCCCAGCACGCCGCCCTTGGCGTTGATCTCTTCAATGGCCATCAGGGCCACGTCTTTCAGCACCGTTTCGGAAATGGCCATCGTGCCCGACAGCGAATGCAGCACGCCGACCTTGATGGTGGCCTGCGCGCTGGCCATCGCGCTGTAGCCCAGTGTGGCCAGCGCAAGGGCGGTCGCCGTCAGGGTCTTGCCGACGTGGCGGCGGGTGGTGTTCATGGGTTGTCGCTCCTGGGTGTGTGGGTGGTATGGGTGGCGTGGGAATGGGGGATCACACCGCAGCACAGCTTATGCAGCGCTGCCACGTGCGGAAATACGCCGTCTGGCGTACAGCCGGGCCAGTCCGCGCGGTGCGGCGCCTAGACTGAGACCCCGTGCCTGTGCCCTCACCCGACCCGATGTCCCTTCTCACCCACCTGCTGCGGACCGCAGCGCTGCCGGCCGGCCTGCTGGGCGCCGCGGCGCACGCGCAACTACTGCCGCCTGTGCTGCCCACGCTGGACGGCCTGCCGCGCCCCAGCACACCACCGCCCGAAAAAGGCCCTGTCGTGCCGGCGCGCGTGGAACGCTGGCGCCAGGAAGCCAAGGCTTACGAATTCGGCGACGGCGTGCCGCGCGACCCCGTGCGCGCGGCTGAGCTGTACTGCCGCGCCGCGCGCTACGGCGACGCCGAAGCGCAATACAACCTAGCCTGGATGAAGACGAATTCGCGCGGCATCGAACGCAATGATGCAGAGGCGGCGCACCTCTTTGCGGCTGCGGCCGAGCAAGGTTTCGAGCAGGCCAGGAACATCATCGCGCGCATGGGTGAACCCTTGGGCCCGCCGCCAAAATGTCTGCGCCCGCCGGACGAAGACCAGGTCGCTGCCGCACCGCCACCGTCTGCGCGGCCGACGCAGCCGCAGGCGGTGCTGCCAGTGGCACCACCGCCCAACGCGCCCGACGCCATCGTCCGCTTCGTCAACATCGTCGCCCCCGAATACAAGCTGCAGCCGCACCTGGTGCTGGCCATCATGGCCACCGAATCCAACTTTGACGCTTCAGCGGTGTCACCGAAAGATGCCCACGGCCTGATGCAGTTGATACCAGGCACTGCAGCCCGTTTTGGCGTGCGCAGCATCAAGGACCCGGTGCAGAACATCCGCGGCGGCATGGCCTACCTGCGCTGGCTGATGGCTTACTTTGAAGGTGATGTGAGCCTGGTGGCCGCCGCCTACAACGCGGGCGAAGGTGCGGTAGAGCGCTACCTGGGCGTGCCGCCTTACGCCGAGACGCGGCTGTACGTGCTGAAGATTCGCGCGGGCGTGGCGGGGCAAACGACGCACCCCTTCGACGCATCCGCCACGCCACCGTCGCGACTCTTGAGCTTGATTCGGGCGCCTTGGAAGGGGCGGTAGCTTCGGCAGGTCCCGCGCCATCGACAGAATCCTCATCAAGTCAACACCCGTTCATCATGGCCAAGCACTCGCTGGAATCAACAAAATTCAATCAAGAACTGGTGCTGCCGTTCCAGCTGAGGCTCGATGACTTTCGCGGTGCTGCGCAGGATGTCTATGACTTCTTCGACGACTCAATGGCCACCCCGACTTGGTCGTCAAAGGCGAATATCCGGGCAATGCCGTGAAGGCCGGTGCCATGGGCGTGGAGATCAAGACCACACGCAAAGCAGGAGGCGCAGTCGATACGCACGGCGCCCGCGAACAGTGGATGTGCGTGTTCGTCTACGAAGTGGACAACCGCACCGAGCCCGCACGAGCGCGGCGGCCGATGACTTTCACCGAGATTTACCTGGGTCAAGTGGAGGTGGATGACTTCCGACGCAATGCCCGCAGCCAGTTGGGCACTCGCACGGCCACCCTGCACGCGCAAGGCATCGCCAAGCTCAGACGCAACTGGGTCTATCGGGCCTGAGTCTTTGCAGGCGCTGCGGGGTCGTCAGTGACCCGCAGCTTGGCCAATTTGGGCACGGCGTCCTGCGCCAATTTGAAATAGGCCGGGTCGCGCTCAACACCGATGCTGCTGTAGCCGACGGCATCTGCCGCCGCCAGCGTGGAACCCGAGCCCGCAAAGGGATCAAGCACCACACCCTGACCCAAGGGCAGCACACCCCGCACCACGCGCCGCAAAAAAGCCTGGGGTTTGAGGCTGGGGTGGTTGGCCAGTTCGCGCTCTTTGGCACGGGTTGGCGCCGATTCGATGACGTCGCCAAAAGGGCGCTCGTCGCTGATGCGCCTAAAGCCCCCGGTGCCCCAGAGACGCAGGTTGTCTTGCACGCGGCCTTCGATAGGCTTGCGGAACAGCAACCACGGTTCCCACATCGAACGCGGCATGACGCTGACGCCGCTGAATTCAACATGCGCCGCCTTCGGGCGGTCACCGCCCCGCATGGTCATGACCAGGCGGGCGATTTCACCCCGCCGCTCCAGCCCGGCTCGCGCCAGCGCACCAGACACCAGATGAGACAGCAAAGGATTGCTGGCCACCACCACATTGGCACCTGGCACCAGCACGCGCAGCAACTGCCGGCCCCACGCGAGAAAGAAGCGTTCCAGAGCGGCCAAGTCGGCTTCTTTCAGGACGGTGAACCGCGGCAAAGGCGAGCGGGTGGCGCCGTCGAAACTGGGCGGGATGCGCCAGACACCGCCACGGCCGTTGCGCAGCTTGCGCTGTTCATCTTCGGAATACTCCACCAGTCCATAAGGAGGATCAATGACAACGGCCTGCACGGAATTTCCGGGCTGCGACGCAAGCCATTCCTGGCAGTCGGACCGCACCAGCCGGCAGTCACGCCAGACCCACTCATCAAAGGCTTTGGGACAAGCCGCCGCTGGCGTGGTGGCGTGGAAGTTCTCGAACCCATTCAGCACGTACTGACCGCGGTCCATGCGCGCAAACAGTTCTGGCGTGTTGATCTGAAGGTAGGACCGAATCGACGAGGGCGCCACGGGCCTTCTTATGGACATACTTGCTGACTTTATTTCGATACAGCAGTACAGACGTCCAGACGTCAACAATCGCAGCGGTTTCTCAAGCCGGATTCAACGCCCGCACCCGCTGCATCGCCATCGCCGCTGCCGCCGTGCGCGTCTCGACGCCGAGCTTCTCGAACACCCGTTCCAGGTGCTTCTTCACGGTCGCCGGGCTGCTGCCCAGGATGTCGCCGATGTCTCGGTTGGTTTTTCCCTTTGCCACCCAGTACAAAACTTCGCTTTCGCGCAGCGTCAGGCCGAAGGCCTGCATCGTGGCTTCCACGGTGGCGGCGTCGCTGACTTCGCGCAGCACGATCAGCCAGTCGTCGTCCACGGTGCGGCCTTGCAGCGTAGCGACGAGTTGGCGCGTGCCTTCCGCCGT
Source organism: Rubrivivax sp. (assembly GCA_043716775.1). GTDB lineage: Bacteria > Pseudomonadota > Gammaproteobacteria > Burkholderiales > Burkholderiaceae_C > Rubrivivax. Next base: position 1,385 of record JAYSYB010000508.1, on the reverse strand, counting down.
GGTTCTGGCGGTCGACAAGGCGCGCACGTCGCGGCCCAGCGTGGCGGGTTGCAGCCAGGTTATCAAGGCGTCGGGCATTCGGTCCGGCGCTGCGTTGAAGTAGGCCGGCATCCAACGGCGGGCCAGTGGCGTCTGCCACACGAGCCGGGCTTCGGTGCCTTGCATGCGCACCGCGATGGTGGCGTGGCCGTAAGCATCCAGCGCGTTGCGCGCTTGCCGCGCCTGCCGTGCGGCATGCATGTGGACGGTCATGCGCGCCAGCACTTCGGGCGCGCGGATGGGCTTGGTGACGTAGTCCACACCGCCGGCGTCAAAGGCCGCCAGCACATGTTCGGTGTCGGTCAAGCCGGTCATGAAGACGATGGGGATGTGCGCGGTGTCGGGGCCGGCCTTCAGACGCCGCGCGACTTCGAAGCCGTCCATGCCGGGCATGACGGCGTCCAGCAGCACGATGTCGGGGTCGGCCTGCGCAGCGCGTTGCACCGCGCTGGCGCCGTCGGTGGCGACCAGTACCGTGTAGCCTGCGGCGTCCAGCGCGTCGTGCAGCACGGCCAGGTTGTCGGGCACGTCATCGACGATCAGGACGAGGCCCGCGCTGAACGACGATGGGGCGCCGTCGGGCCCCGTGGCTTCGGCACGCAAACGGTCAAGCAACCTGGGATCGGGCGAGGGCATCTTGGATCACCGGTGTCATGCGGTCGAACTCAAAATTCTGCGCCAGTTGGCGCAGCGGGTTGAGCCACGGCGCGCAGTGCGGGGACTCGGCTTCGATCTGGTCCAGCAGCTTGTGCACACCCCGCGGGTAGCCCAGGTTCACCACCTGCAGCAGCGCTTGCAGCTCCGGCCGCGGCGGGGGCGTGCTGTGTGCTTGCGGCAACTGCGGGTGCACGGCGGGCGCAAGTGGCGGCGCCACCTGCCACTGCAGCGCCAGGTGGTGGCCCAGCCAGTCCAGCAACTCGTCCAGCCGCACGGGCTTGGTGATGAAGTCGGCCGGGCCGATGCCCACGTCGTTGTCCTGCCCCTTGTCGAAGGCGTTGGCAGAAACGATGGCCACCGGCGCCGCGCTGAACTGCTGGCGGCGCAAGGTGCGGATGGTTTCCCAGCCATCGATGCCCGGCATCGCCAGGTCCATCAGGATGGCGTCCACTGACTGTTCACGCAGCAGCCCCAGTGCGGCCAAGCCGGAGCCGGCCTGCAGCACATCGAAGCCCAGCGCCTGCAGGCGCTGGGCCAGCAGCGTGCGGTCCACCTCTTCGTTGTCCACCACCAGCACACGCCGCCGCACGCCGGCATAGCCACCACGTGGAGGGGCCAACGCGGACGCGCGCAGGCCGTGCTGCGCAGTCAGCGCTGGAAGGAACAGCCGCACGCGAAAGAGCGTGCCC
>JAYSYB010000507.1:0-10610 GCA_043716775.1 Rubrivivax sp. | reverse complement strand
TCAATCGCGTCCAGCCAAGGGAACAGGCTGCGGTCGAAAAATTCGACCGGCTGAAGCTGAGGGACGAAGTAGCGTGAAGGCTGCGCGTCGAAGCGGCGCTTGCGGCCGAGCAGGATATCGAGCGACAGGCGAAAGCGCTCTAGGTCTTCGCCCGCATGGTCGCGAAAGGCAGTGTCCAGCGCGCTGTCGACAAAGGCGGCTAGGCGCCTCTCGTGGGCCTGTCGGAAAGACGCCGCATGGACCACCGAGGCGCGCAATTCAGGGCTGAGCCGGTCGCTGGGCGGCGCCACGATACTGGCTGCGCCGTAGGCGGCAACCGCCTCTGCACCGCGGCCCAGACGTTCATACAGCGCGCCTCGCATCAGCAGCGCCATCAGGTCTTGCGGGTCGGCCTTGAGCGCCTGGAACAGCGCGTTTTCTTCACCCTGTGCGTCACGGCGTTGCCGGTGCAGCAGCGCCACGTCGATCCATGGTCGGGCGTTGCGCCCACTGGCACCCGCAGTGCGGGTCAGGTGCACGACAGCGGTCTCCAGGTTTCCCGTTTGCAGGGCCCAGCGGCCCAGGCCCGCATTTGCGGGCGGGTCGTCGGGCGCCAGCGCCAGGATCTGCTGCCACAAGGCCACGGCTTCGCTGTTTCGCTGCTGCTGCAACGCGAGCATGGCGCGCTGGTGCATCGCAGTCACGGCGGCAGCGTCGCTGGCGGGGTTGCTCATGGCAAAGTGTCGATCATTCAATGAAAAGGGCCCCGCGGATTGCGCCGCAGGGCCCAACGATCCTGCATGCCGGGCCTGAGCCCTGCATGCAGCGCACGGTCAGAAAGTCGCGGTCAGGGCCAGCGACAGCTGGCGGCCCATTGCGTCGTAGGCCACCGGGTAGGTGTTGCCGTTGCCGAACGGGGCGCCAGTCACTGCCAGCGGGGGGTCCTTGTCGAACAGGTTGCGCACTCCAACACGGGCCGTGAACATCTTGTTCAGGGTATAGGACGCTGACAGGTCGATGTAGTTCACCGCCGAGAATTTGCCCTCCGGGGAAATGCGCGTGGCGGTCAGAAAGGCGTTGGTGCTAGTGCCTTCGTCCTTCACCGCGCCGAAATACCGCCAGGTCGTGGAAACGCTGAAATCATATGGCGTCGCCCACGTCAGGCGGGCCGAATGACGCCACCTCGGCGTCGGGCTTCCGCAGGTGTTGCCGAAGTAGCCCACGCAGTCGTAGGTGCCCTGCCCCGGGGTCGGCTCGTTGATGAACTTCTGGGTGTATGTGCCCAGCACGCTGACGTCCAGCCGGCCCATGGCCGCCAGCTTGAACCCGTAGTCCACACCCAGGTCCAGACCGGCGGTCTCGAACGCGGCAATGTTGGCGTTGCCGGCCTGGATCGCGGAGTTGCCGGTCCACAGCGAACCGTTTGCAGCGCGCGTGATCAGTCCGCAATACGCTGCATTGCCGGTGGTCAGACACTGGGTCAGCGCAACGTTCGGTGGCACGGTGGAGATGGCATCCTTTACCTTGAAGCTAAAGTAGTCGGCCGTGATGCTCAGGTCCTTGATGGGTTGCAGGACCAGGCCGACGGTGAAGCTGTTCGACTTCTCAGCCTTGAGGCGTGGATTGCCACCGAAGAGCGCGTTGTACTGGCCGGCCGGACTGTCCAGGTCGGTGTTGTACTGTGACGCCGTGATGCCGGTCAGCTGGCACTGGGCCAGCGTGTAGGTAGACGGCGTGCGCGGTTGGCCTGAAACTGCAGGCGCCTGGCTACCGCAGGGGTCGCTGCTCATGTTGAACAGTCCCACGGACTGTGCGGAGAACAGGTCGATGATGTTCGGGGCACGCGCCGCTTGCTGCACGCTGCCGCGCAGCTTGTAGCCCTTGAAAACAACCCAGTCCAGGCCCACCGCGTAGGTGCTGGTCTTCTGATCGGTGCTGTACTTTGAATTGCGGTAACTCGCAAGCAGCGACAGTGACTCCACGCCTGGCAGCTTCTCAATCAGGGGCAGCCGAAGTTCGCCGAACACGTCCTGCACAGAATAGGCACCGCCGACACCGATAGTGGGACCACCCTGGCCGGCGAGGTCACCGGTGGTGAAGGCCGCGTCGGTATCCAGGCGGCTCTTTTCCTGGCGGCTTTCCACGCCAAAGGCCAGACTGGCGCCCGTACTGGCGGTAGGCAGCTTCACGCCGTATGCGCCCAGATCAACCGAACCGCTGGCGGTATAAACCAGCTGCGACGTGAAGCCACGCTTGAGGCCAGGGGTGTTCAGGTAGTTGATGGCACCAGCCGTCACCCCGTTGGGCGCGAAGATGTTGTAGGGCACGCAGTTCGGGTCGGTGCCATCCACCACCGATTGGCAGACTGGCGCAGCAGCGGTGCCCACCACGTTCAGGGCGCGCTGCGCCCTGGTGATCGACACGTCGTTGTTGTACTGCTCCTGGTAGATGACCTTGCCAACCTGGGCCGACAGGTCGTAGCTCCAGGGGCCCAAGTCACCCTTGACGCCCAGGACCGAGCGGAACATGGTGTGGCGGATGTCGTCGCGACGCGGACCTCCTTCGATATTGCGGCGGCCGATGTACACATCCACAGGCGCGGACGTGCCTGGGGTGATGCCCAGGGCCGTCTGCATGGCCGGCGTGATCAGGGGGTTGTTCCCCGTGAGCTGGTAGGTGTTGCCAAAGAACAAGCCGCTGGGGGCAATTTGCGCCACCGAGCGGTCGTCCATGAAATTGAATTCTGAGTACACCTTAGCGAAGTCGCTGACCTTGTAGTTGGCATAGGCTGCGGCGGTGTAGCGGTCATTGGGGCGCTGGAAGTAGTTCAGCGGGCCAAAGTTGTAAGCGTCCCTGGTGCCGACATAGGGCCGTACCGAGCCATCCGGCGCGTAGGTAGAGCTTGCGCCGGTGGTTGTATTCAGGAAGCGGCCGGGGAACGAGGTGCTGGATCCCGCGCAACCGAAGCCCGACGCATTGGCACTGTTCAGACCCAACGAACAGTTCGAGAAGTCGCGGGATGCTTGCAACACGGCGGCTTGCTGGCGATAGCCCAGAAACACCGTCGCGTTGCCCTTGTCGCCCGCAAAGTTGGAGCCCATGGTCACGCTCAGGTCGGTGATGCCACCGTCGCCACCCACATTGCCAGGTGCCGTGATGCCACGCGCCACGCCAGCATCGTTCACGTCGCCCTTCTGCTTGTGATTGTTGATGCTGCGACTGGCCAGGACCTGAACGCCCTCAAAACGGTCGTTCATGACAAAGTTGACCACGCCAGACACGGCGTCAGACCCGTACACGGCAGACGCGCCGCCAGTCAGCACGTCCACCCGCTTAATCAACGAGGTGGGGATCTGATTCAAGTCAGCGGGGACGAAGTTCGGGTCGCCAGCGGGCAGGCGGCGTCCGTTGATCAGCACCAGCGTGCGCGACGCGCCCAGGCCGCGCAAGTCAACCGTGGCTGTGCCGGTGGAACCGTTCGAGACCTGGGCACCGTAGCCGGCAAAGACCTGCGGCATGCTGTTGAGCAGCTCTTCAACGTTGGTGACGCCGGAAATCTTGATGGTCTCGGCGCTGAGCGAGACGACAGGAGACGTCGTGTCGGTAGACAGGGTCTTGATACGCGAACCGGTGATTTCGATGCGCTCGCTGGACTGGGCAAACGCAGGCAGGCTGGCCATCAAGGCACTGCCGCCCAGGGCCAGCAGCACCCCTGTACATACTTTTGACTTTTTGAACATGAACCACTCCTGTGGGAAAGTTGATCGGCTACCCCTGCTGCGCTGCAAGTCCCGTACCGGCCTTGTAAACCTGACGGAACAGCACTGGCACAGCGATGTAAAACCATTGTCAAGGCGAGGCCAGTGACCACCCCTCGGGAAAACCCATGCCGCCGAGCACTGCACGCCGTCCGTCTGCGGCCATCGACCCGGTTCTGCGAGGCTGGGCGCGCTCTTCCAGCGTTCCATCGATACTGCGTGCCTGCATGTCTGCCTTCAAACGCAGCACTCAATATGTTGGTAAGCGACAACATGAAGCTCCCCGTTTCCACGCTGCGTCCTGGCCTTGCAGACAGGATGACCAGGCGTCTCACGCGTCGCGACGACGCGGCGCGGAGGCGGAAACAAACATCAAATGCAGAGGCTGATTAGCGGGAACCGGTCAACACGGTGTCACGACCGGCCAACCCTGTTGTCCTGCAGCCACAAAAATTAGCACGCAATCTTTGGGTTGAACCCGGATGAGACACGCGCAGGTGCGGCGTCGGTTGCTGCAGGGTTCTGGTCTAAGCCTTTGATCTAGAAGCAGTTTCCACAGTAACCGCGGGGCGCGTTCGGTGTTTGACCTAAGCCGAAAGCGCTTGGGGGAATCAGTCCGAGCTAAAGAATTCCGTCGCAACCGTGACAATAGGTATACAGGCCGAAAGCGGGGCTGCTCTTGGGCACAGCGCCCAGTCCCAGCCTCGCAGGCGCCCGTCCCTTTTCGGAATTCCTTCATCACTGGAGTCAAGCCACATGTTCAAGAGAACCAAAGTTTCCGCTGGTGTCATCGTCGCCATGGGCGCGTTGACGCTGCCAGCCTTCGCCCAGACTGTCGAGCGGATCGAAGTCACCGGCTCGCGCATCAAAACCATTGGCGCGGTCTCCAACAGCCCCGTGACCAGCGTGACCGCTGAGGAATTCAATGCCTCGCAGCCGGTGGCCGCGGAGGAAATCATCCGGGGTTTGTCTGCTGCCTATCCAGGCATCGGCCCCGGTACCAACAACGGATCGAATGGCACCGCCAGCATTGATTTGCGCGGCCTTGGCACGAACCGCACGCTGGTGTTGATCAACGGCCGCCGCGTTGTACCGGCCACCCTGGGCGGCGTGGTAGACACCAATGCGATTCCCGTGTCGCTGATTGACCGCATCGACGTCATCACGGGCGGCGCCTCGGCTGTATACGGAGCCGACGCGGTGTCCGGAGTCGTCAACTTCGTGATGAAGAAAAACTTCACCGGCATTGAAGCCGGTGTGTCGCAAGGCGTCAGCGCTTCCAACGACGGCAAGAGGCGCAATGCCTACGTGACACTGGGTGCCAGTCTGGCTGACGGTCGCGGTAACGTCGCCGTGAATTTGGGATCTACCAAGACGGACCCCGTCAGGCAGGGTGACCGCGACTTCTCGCGCGAAGTGCTTCTTTCAACCGACGGGAGCTTTGGCGCACGTTCAGGCACAACCGTGCCGTCCGTGATCGTAGGCGTTCCTGGCTTTGGGGGTAACCGGGTATATGACCCGACCTCACAGACCTTGCGAGCAGCGGGCGTCAACGACCTGTACAACTTCAACCCGGTCAACTACTTCCAGACGCCGCAGGACCGTACCCAACTCAGCGCGCTGGCGTCATTTCGCATCAACGATTACGCCGAAGCTTACGCAGACCTCACCAGCACGAAGAATCGGGTGGTGCTGAACTTGGCGGAGTCGGGTTCCTTCACCACCACCTACAGCCTGCCCATTGGCAACCCTTACATTCCGGAGCCGCTGCGTGCCATTCTTTGCACAGCGTATGCCATCACGACGCCTTGCACGGTGGGCAACACCCAGGAAGTTCGACTGCGCGTCCAGCGCCGCTTTGTCGAGCTGGGTCCCCGTGGCAATGACTATGACAACAGCAGCCAGCAATGGACGGCCGGCCTGCGCGGCACCGTGCCTTTCCTTGCCGATTGGAGCTACGACGGCTACCTGCAAAAAGGCACGTCCAACACGCTGTCCAACCGGCGCAATTGGGGTTCGTTCTCCAAGCTGCAGCAGTCGCTGCGGTCGGTAAATGCCACCACCTGCACGGTCAACACCAATGGTTGCGTGCCGATCGACATGTTCGGCCCGGCGGGCTCCATCACGCCGGCCATGCTGAATTTCATCAACTTGTCGTCGCTGGGATCAACGGAAGTTGAGCAGAAGGTTGCCAACTTTTCGATCAGCGGCGATCTAGGTCCCGTCAAGAGCCCGCTCAGCAAGCTGCCCATCAGTGTGGCCTTTGGTGCCGAACAGCGGCAGGTCAGCGCTGCCAACATCGGCGACGCGCCGACCCAGATCGGTGGTGAAGTTCTGGGCACCGGCGCGGCCACGCCAGACCGTCGCGGCAGCTTGAAGCTGAAGGAAGGTTTCGTTGAAGGCAACATTCCGTTGATCAACAACCTGCCGGCGGTACACGCGCTGGGCATGGAATTCGGCTACCGCGCGACCAACTTCAGGACAGAAGCCACCAGCAAGAACTACGACAGCTGGAAGCTTGGCATGGACTACTCGCCCTTCAAGGGCTTGCGGTTCCGCGCCATGCAGCAACGGGCCACGCGCGCGCCTAGCATCAACGAGCTTTACGCGCCAGTGACCACCGGTTTGTCCAATCTCGGCACCGATCCCTGCGCCGGCGCCACACTGCGCCCCGCCAATATCAGCACGCCCGGTTCGATCGAAGCCCTGTGCGTCGCCACGGGCGTTCCTGCTGCGCAGATCGGTTTGCTGGCTCCTCCTTCGGCCGGCCAGATCAATGCCACCAGCGGCGGCAACCTGGCGCTGGGCCCTGAAGAGGCCGACACGACCACGATCGGTTTCGTGTTTGAACCGGCCTTCGTGCCGGGCCTGACCTTGACGGTGGACTACTACAAGATCGACCTGCAAAAGGCAGTCTCCAGCGCCACCACGCTTCAGGTGGTCAACGGCTGCTACACGTCGGCTCTGAACCCGGGACTTTCTTCCGGTGCCGTGTTTTGCGGCTTCATTCGCCGTGATGCATTCGGTTCGCTGAACGGTGGCCCGGGGGTGATCACGCAGTCGTCGAATCTCGGCAGCTACCTGACCGAAGGTGTCGACATTGACATCGACTACAGGGTGCCGCTCAAGAGCATGGGGCTGGCGAACTGGGGGTCAGTGCAGGTGGGGCTCAAGGCAGCACTTGTGAGCAAGTTCGACTTCAAATCGCTGCCGACCGTTAACTCCATTCCCTTTGCAGGCAACTACGGCCTGAACAGCGGCAACCCCTACTACAAGACGCGCTTCACGCAATCGACCAAGTGGGATATCGGCAGCTTCAGCATCGGCTACCAGTGGAAGCACCAGAGCCGGGTCAATGTGGACCAGGGCACGGGCACGTTCTTTGAACCCTACAGCACGATCAAGGCCTATGACTACGTGGACTTGAACGGCTACTACGACGTGACCAAGAACTTCCGCGTGTCGGTCTCCGTGAACAATGCCTTCGACAAGCAGCCTCCGGTCGTTGGCAACACCATCGGTGGGACAGGCCCGAACAGCGGCAACACCTTCCCTCAGGCCTATGACGCGATCGGCCGTTTTGTGTCGGTGTCAGCGCGGCTGAAGTTCTGATTTGGCGTTAACGCCGAGCCGGCCATGTTGCTGGTTTGGATCGAATCAAAAGCGGGCTTCGGCCCGCTTTGTTCTTCTGGATCTGCGTCGCATGAGCCTGACGGTGGCAGCTGAACCCGATCTCCACAGCCCAGGGCGCTTTCGCCAACAGCCCCTTGACCCGACGTTATGTCCCTGCGCGACGTTGAGCGCTTCAACTTCGCACGGGTTCAGGGAGACCACCAGATCACCCACCTTTACCTGCTCGCACTGGCCGTACGGAACGGCGGTTATCTGGTCAGATTCGACCAAAGCATTGCGCTTTCGTGCGTGCACGGCGCTCTGCCGAAGAATCCCCTGATGCTGTAGGCAGCAACGAGTTTTAATGGCTCAAGCCGTCACCAGACGTGGCACCGCCGCCAGCAGCTGCCGCGTGTATTCCCGCACTGGCCGCGCCAGCACATCGGCGCAAGCGCCCTGCTCTTCCACCCGCCCCGCCTTCATCACCACCAGCCGGTCGGCCACGTACTCGACGACACCGATGTTGTGCGTGATGAACAGGTAGCTCACCCCCAGCTCCCGCTGCAGGTCGCGCAGCAGGTTGAGGATCTGCGCCTGCACCGACACGTCCAGCGCCGAGGTGGGCTCGTCGCAGATGATGAGTTGTGGCTGCACGGCGAGCGCGCGAGCGATGGCGATGCGCTGGCGTTGGCCGCCTGAAAATTCGTGCGGGTAGCGCATCAACGCTTCGCGGCGCAGGCCCACCTGGTCGGTGAGGCGTTCCAGCCGCGCGCGGCGCTGGTTGGCGTCCAGGTCGGGCTGCAGCGCGGCCAGGCCTTCTTCCAGAATTTCATACACGCGCATGCGCGGGTTCAGCGACGCGAAGGGGTCCTGGAAAATGATCTGCACCTGGCGCCGGGCCGCACGCAGTGCCTCGCCTTGCAGGTCAAAGAGGTTGCTGCCGTTGAGCAGCGCCTTGCCTTCGGTGACGGACAGATGGCGCAGCAACTGCACGATGGCCTTGCCGGTGGTCGTTTTGCCGCAACCCGATTCACCCACCAGCGCCAGCGTCTCCCCCGCATGCAACTGGAACGAGACGCCATCGACGGCATCGAAGTAGCCCGTGGTGCGCTGCAGGATGCCGCTGCGAATGGGGAAGCGCACCCGCAGATCCTGCACGTCCAGCAGCGGCACGCCGGTTCCGTTAGCAAGGACCGCGGGTGCGCTTGCCACAGCCGCCGCAGCAGGGGCCGCCACCACGCGGAAGACCGCATCGGCGCCCGGCAAATACGCCTGCTCGTGCGGCTGCTCGTGCGCCTGTTCGTACAACAAGCAGCGCACCTCATGCCGTGCGCTGACCTCTTTCAACATAGGCAAGGTGCTGGCGCAATGCGGCATCACCTGCGCACAGCGCGGCGCAAACCTGCAGCCCGTGAAGCTTTGATTGAGCGCAGGCACGGTGCCTGCAATGGCCTCCAGCGGCCCGGCGCGACGGTCGCCGCCTGGCAGCGCGCGGAGCAGCGCGCGGGCATAGGGGTGCTTCGGCGCGCGGAAGAATTCTTCAGCGGGTGCCACTTCGATGATCTGCCCCGCATACATCAGCGCCACGCGCTGCGCCATGCCCGACACCACCGCCAGGTCGTGCGTGATGAGCAACAGGCCCATGCGCGTTTCTCGCTGCAGGTCGCGCAGCAAGTCGAGGATTTGCGCCTGAATCGTCACGTCCAGCGCGGTGGTCGGTTCGTCGGCGATCAGGAATTGGGGCTCGGCGGCGAGCGCCACCGCGATCATCACGCGCTGCTTCTGGCCGCCGCTCATGCGGAAGGGGTAGTCGTCGATGCGGCGTTCGGGTTCAGGGATGCCCACGCGCTGCAGCCATTCAATGGCCTTGGCACGCGCCGCAGCGCCACGCAGGGGGGTGTGGGCAACGATGGCTTCCACGATCTGCTGGCCCACCTTCATCACGGGGTTCAGGCTGGTGCTGGGTTCCTGGAAGATCATGCCGACTCGGCCGCCGCGCACGCTGCGCATCTGCGCTTCGGGCAGGCCAAGCACATCGACGCTGTCATTGCCGGCGCCGATGTGGATGTCGCCCGCAGCCACGTAGCCGTTCTCGGGCAGCAAACGCATCAAAGCCAACGCCGTCATGCTCTTGCCGCAGCCGGATTCGCCCACCAGCGCAAAGGTCTCGCCACGTTCGATGCACAAGCGCATGCCGTCGATGGCGCGGACCAGGCCGACGTCGCCTTCCAGTTCCACCTGCAGGTCTTGGATGTTCAACATCGTCAGGCTGCTTTCTGCGCGCGCGCCAGCGCTTTCACGAGCGCCCGCTTGCTGCGGAAGACTCTTGCACGCGGGTCAAAGGCATCCCGCACGCCGTCTGCAAAGAGGTTGGCCGCCAGCACCAGCGTCACCATGAAGCCGAAGGCACTGGCGAAGGACCACCAGACGACCGGGTCGCGACTCATCTCGTTGCGCGCCAAATTGATCATGCCGCCGAAGCTGTTCATCGACGGGTCCACACCCACGCCCACGTACGAGAGCACGGCTTCGTAGAGGATGAGCGAAGAAAATTCCAGCACCGTCACGATCAGCATCAGGTGCGCCACATTGGGGAAGATGTGCCGCGCCATGATGCGGGCGTGGCTGATGCCAAAGGCATGCGCAGCCTGCACGTATTCCAGCTCACGCAGTTTCATCGTTTCGCCGCGCAGCAGCCGGCACAGGCCCGCCCAGCCGGTGAGGCCCAGCACGGCGCACAGCAGGAAGAGCTTCAGATCCGCACGCTCTGCACCGGTCTCGAAGAGGTCGGGGTTCTTGTCCAGAAAGACCTGCACCATCAGCACGCAGGCCGCGATCAGCAGCACGTTGGGCACCGACGACAGCACGGTGTAGAGGTACTGGATCGCTTCGTCCACCCAGCCTCTGAAGTAGCCGGCCAGCAAGCCCAGGCTCACCGCCAGCGGCAGGGTGGCCACCGTCGCCAGCGTGCCGATGACAAAGGCCGTGCGGATGCTCTTCAGCGACTGGAACAGCACGTCGTTGCCGGTGAGGTCGGTGCCCAGCAAGTGGTACGGGCCCGACAGCGCAGTCGCCGGGCCGACGACCAGGCCCAGCACGAGGATGGTGCCCACCGCCACATGCCATGGCACCTGACCATCCTGCGCGCGGATGCTGCGCCAAGTTGCACCCACACCCGCCTTGCGCACGCGAGCCAGCGCGGCCACCAATACAAGCGCAACCACCGCTGCCAGCACGGCGCCGACAAAAAGGCCCACCACA
>JAYSYB010000506.1:0-10616 GCA_043716775.1 Rubrivivax sp. | reverse complement strand
TGGAAGGGCGCTTTAGAGAACATTTCAAATTGACCGGCACGCCGATGCGGATCGAGCTGCGCAGCTCCCGAAATCCGTTCGACACCAAGGAGTGACCGGCATCGCCCGGGGCCTTCGCCAGCACGGCGCAGAGGCGCCGGCCCCTGTGTTAACGTGAATACTTCCAAACTTTTATCACGGAGAATATCGTGAGCAATAAAGGTCAACTCCTACAAGACCCCTTCCTTAACTTGCTTCGCAAGGAGCATGTTCCGGTCTCGATCTACCTCGTCAACGGAATCAAATTGCAGGGTCACATCGAGTCTTTCGACCAGTACGTGGTGCTGCTGCGCAACACCGTTACCCAGATGGTCTACAAGCACGCCATCTCCACGGTCGTCCCCAGCCGTGCGGTCAACTTTCACGCCAACGAGCCGGGCGAGCAGGCCTGAGTTCGGGCCACCGCCCTGCTACCTTGAATTCATCCCCCGCATCCACCGCTGCACGCGGTGAAGAGCCCACTCGCGCGGTGCTGGTCGGTGTGGACGTGGGCGGCAAAGTCGCCTTCGACGCCACGCTGGACGAACTGGCCTTGCTCGCCGCGTCCGCCGGTGACCTAGCGGTGGCGCGTGTCATTGCGCGCCGCAAGGCACCTGACCCGGCGCTGTTTGTTGGCAGTGGCAAGGCCGACGAGATTAAGGCGTTGGTGGCGGCCACGTCGGCCCACGGCGTAATCTTCGACCAGAACCTGAGCCCCGCCCAGCAGCGCAACCTGGAACGCCACCTCGGCGTGCCAGTGGCCGACCGCACGGGGTTGATCCTTGACATCTTCGCTGCCCGAGCGCAAAGCCACGAAGGCAAGCTGCAGGTGGAACTGGCCCGCCTGCAGTACCAGGCCACGCGCCTCGTTGGCCGCTGGAGCCACCTCGAACGTCAGCAGGGTGGCATCGGCACCCGTGGTGGGCCGGGTGAGGCGCAGATTGAACTGGATCGCCGCATGATCGGCGAACGCATCAAGACCGTGAAAGAGCGGCTGGAAAAGGTCAAGCGCCAGCGCGGCACGCAGCGCAAGGCGCGTGACCGGCGCGGCACCTTCCGGGTGTCCCTGGTGGGCTACACCAACGCTGGCAAGTCGACGCTCTTCAACGCGCTGGTCAAGGCCCGCACTTATGCGGCCGACCAGCTCTTCGCCACACTCGACACCACCACGCGTGCACTGTGGCTGGGTGAAGCGCAAAGCTCGGTGTCGTTGTCTGACACCGTGGGTTTCATCCGCGACCTGCCGCACAAGCTGGTTGAAGCCTTTGAAGCCACGCTGCAGGAAGCGGCTGAAGCCGACCTGCTGCTGCACGTGGTGGATGCCGCCAGCCCCTTGCTGGTTGAGCAGCAGGCTGAAGTGGAGCGTGTGCTGGAAGACATCGGCGCCAGCGCGGTACCGCAGATATGGGTCCACAACAAGTGTGATCTGCTGGAAGAATCGCAACGCTCGCGAGAGCCAACGGACTGGACCGAGGTGCACCCCGGTGTGCGCCGGCAGCGTGTGTTTGTCAGTGCGGCCACGGGCGACGGCCTGCCCGCTTTGCGCCAGGCGATTGCAGAACACGCCCTGGCGCGCTTGAACGCTGCGGCGCAGTCCCCAAGTGATCCACGTTTTTTGGAAGTCGTTGCTACTGCCCCGGGCGAAGACCCGGCCATCCTCCTATCCCCGCACCTTTTGCCGCACCAGCATGCGTAGTCACGAATCTCCTCGCGCCTTACCTCGCTTTACCACCCGTTTGTCCGTTGCGCTAGCCGCGCTTGGCGTCTGGCTCGGCGCAGCCGTGTTGCGGCGCCGTCCTGTCGCGGCAGAAGGGTCCGGCAACGTGTACGCCAACCGCAATGATGGCCCGCCTGACCTTGACGAGTTGTGGCGCGACTTCAATCGCAAATTAAGCGGCCTGTTTGGCGGCAAGGGTGGCGGCAAGGGCAGTGGGCCCGGCAAGCCGGGCCCCGAAGATCGGGGAACCGGCCGAGGCCCTTTCCAGCCGGACTTGAAGAGTGCCGGCATCGGCATCGGCCTGATCGGCGCGGTGGTGGTGCTGATCTGGCTGGGCAGCGGTTTTTTCATCGTGCAAGAAGGCCAGCAGGCGGTTGTGACCACGTTTGGCAAGTTCAGCAGCATCAAGGACGCCGGCTTCCAGTGGCGTTTTCCGTACCCGGTGCAAGGGCACGAGACGGTGGCGGTGACGCAGCTGCAGTCCGTTGAGGTGGGGCGCAATTCGGTGGTCCAGGCCACGGGCCTTCGGGACTCTTCCATGCTGACGCAGGACGAAAACATCGTCGATATCCGCTTCACGGTGCAGTACCGCCGAGCCGACCCGCGCGCCTACCTGTTTGAGAACAACCGTCCCGATGAAGCGGTGGTGATGGCGGCTGAATCCGCCGTGCGCGAAATCGTCGGCCGCAGCAAGGTGGACCAGGTGCTGTACGAACAGCGCGACGCGATCGCGGCCGACCTCGTCAAGTCGATCCAGGCCCAGCTGGACCGGCTGAAGGCCGGCATCGTGGTCGGCAACGTCAACATGCAGAACGTGCAAGTGCCAGATTCGGTGCAGTCGGCGTTCAACGACGCTGTCAAGGCCACAGCTGACCGCGACCGCTTCAAGAACGAAGGCCAGGCCTACGCCAGCGACGTCATTCCCAAGGCGCGCGGCACTGCAGCGCGCCTGCTGGAAGAAGCCGAAGGCTACCGTTCAAGAGTAGTCGCACAAGCCGATGGTGACGGACAGCGTTTCCGTTCGGTGTTGGCCGAATACCAAAAGGCGCCCGGTGTCACCCGCGACCGTCTCTACATTGAAACGATGCAGCAGGTTTATTCCAACGTCAGCAAGGTGATGGTGGACAGCCGCAGTGGCAGCAACCTCCTGTACTTGCCGCTGGACAAGCTGCTGCAGCAAGCCGGAGTGCCCGTCGCCGCGCCCGCAGCAACACCCTCTTCAGTCCCCACGCCCGCTGCGGTGGACCCGACGGGCACCCAGAGTGTTGATATCCGCAGCCGCGACGGCGCGCGCGGCCGTGACCGTGAAGGCCGTTGAGGCAAAGCAGCCACCATGAACAAAATAGCTCTCTTCGTTGCCGGCGCCCTTGTGGTGCTGATGCTGGCCGCCAGCACACTGTTTGTCGTTGATCAGCGCCAGGTCGGCGTGGTGTACGCCTTGGGCGAGATCAAGGAAGTCATCACCGAACCGGGGTTGAAGTTCAAGCTGCCGCCGCCTTTTCAAAACGTCGTGTTCCTGGACAAGCGCATCCAGACGCTGGACAGCCCTGAAACCCGCCCCATCTTCACGGCCGAGAAGAAGAGCCTCGTGATCGACTGGCTGGTGAAGTGGCGCATTTCTGAGCCGCGCCAGTTCATCCGTAACAACGGCGCCGATTTCCGCAACCTTGAAAGCCGCCTGGCCCCCGTGGTGCAGGCCGCCTTCAACGAAGAGATCACCAAGCGTGAAGTCAAGGGCGTGTTGGCGGGGGAGCGTGAAAAGGTCATGCAGGACGTTCGGTCGCGGCTGGCTGATGAGGCCAAGTCTTTCGGCATCGAAATCGTTGACGTTCGCATCAAGCGCGTGGACTTTGTGGCCGACATTTCTGACTCGGTGTACCGGCGGATGGAGTCCGAACGCAAGCAGGTGGCCAACCAGTTGCGTTCCCAAGGATCGGCCGAAGGCGAGAAGATTCGTGCCGATGCCGACCGCCAGCGCGAAGTCATCATTGCCGAGGCCTATCGCGACGCGCAAAAAATCAAGGGCGACGGCGACGCCAAGTCGTCGGCCTTGTACGCCGACGCCTTCGGCCGTGACCCACAGTTCGCCCAGTTCTACCGCAGCCTGGAAGCGTACCGCGCCACATTCCGCACCAAGGGTGATGTCATGGTGCTGGACACGAACAGCGATTTCTTCCGCGCCATGCGCGGTGGTGGCGCAGCAGCCACCGCAGCACCGGCTGGCTCGCGGAACAAGTAGCGCTGCGCGCACGCGGCACAAGCGGCACACGCGGTTCTTGCGGCGCTTGCGCTTTAAGAGGCCCTTGCGATGGCAGACCTGCTGTTCGGCGCCTTCGCGCTGATGCTGGTGTTGGAAGGTCTGCTGCCCTTCCTGAGCCCTGGCACCTGGCGCGCGGCCTTTGAGCGCGCCACCCGCATGACCGACGGTCAGATCCGCTTCTTCGGCCTGACCAGCATCGTCATTGGCCTGGTGTTGCTGGCGTTCTGGCGCTAGGCTTTTCTTCGCAGAAGGCAGGGGACCGCCCCCTACAATGCCGTTTTTAACACCGGTGCTTTTCATGCTGTCTGCATGGCTGCTGCCAGAGCACATTGCCGATGTCCTGCCCGCTCAGGCGCGGCGCATCGAAGAACTGCGGCGCGCTTTGCTCGATCGGGCTTTGGCCTACGGTTTTGAGCTTGTGATCCCGCCTTTGCTGGAGCACATCGAATCGCTGCTCAGCGGCACTGGCCGTGAACTCGATCTGAAGACTTTCAAGCTTGTCGACCAGCTCAGCGGCCGCATGCTGGGCCTGCGTGCCGACACCACGCCGCAAGCGGCGCGCATCGATGCCCACCTGCTCAACCGCGAAGGTGTGACGCGCTTGTGCTACTGCGGCCCGGTGCTGCACACACGCCCCACGGGCCTGGCCGCCACGCGAGAACCGCTGCAGTTTGGTGCTGAAATCTTCGGCCATGCAGGCCTTGAAGCCGACCTGGAAGCCGCTGAGCTGGCGCTGGACAGCCTGAGCGCCGCATCCGTGGGCGACCTCGTCATCGATCTGGCTGATGCGCGCGTGCTGCGCGGCGTGCTGGCCGATGTGCCGCTGCAGCCCACGCAGTTGCGAGACATCGTGCAAGCCCTGGCCGACAAGGACGCATCAACGCTGCAGGCAATGACCGCCCGCCTGCCCGACGCGACACGCCACGCTCTGGCTGCGCTTCTACGCTTGTATGGTGGTGATGAGGTGCTGAGTGCAGCACGTAGCCAACTGCCTGCGTTGCCGCTGGTGCAGGCGGCGCTGGACCAGCTGCAGTGGCTGGCCAGCCACTTGCGCGCGGCCTACCCGTCGCTGCGAGTCGGTTTCGACCTTTCGGACATGAGCGGCTACGCCTACTACTCTGGCGCTCGTTACGCCATCTACGGCGCCGGCTGCAGCGATGCGCTGGCCCGCGGTGGGCGCTACGACGAAGTGGGCGCGGTGTTTGGCCGCAACCGGCCTGCAGTAGGCTTCAGTCTTGACCTCAAGTCGCTGGCCGAAGTGACCGGCGCTTCGCAAGAACCGGCCGCAGTGCGTGCCCCGTGGGGTGAAGACCCGCAGTTGCGTGCGGCTGTGCGCCGGCTGCGCGAAGCGGGCGAGACCGTATTGGCGGTACTGCCTGGCCATGAGCCCGCTGCCGATGCCTTTGCCTGTGACCGTGAGCTCGTCAACGTCGGCGGGCAGTGGGTGTTGCGTGCGCTCGACGTCGGCGCCGATTACTGATTTTCAACAAGGATTCCTGGACATGCAAGCAGCCATTCGGCCCGGCGCCGGACGCAACGTGGTCGTCGTCGGCACCCAATGGGGCGACGAAGGCAAGGGCAAGATCGTCGACTGGATGACCGACCACGCTCAGGGTGTGGTGCGCTTCCAGGGCGGCCACAACGCCGGCCACACACTCGTCATCAACGGCCGCAAGACGGCGTTGCAACTGGTGCCCTCGGGTGTGATGCGCGAAGGCGTGGCCTGCTATATCGGCAACGGTGTCGTGGTCGACCCGGCACACCTGCTGATCGAGATCGCGCGCATCGAAGCGCTGGGCATCGACGTGCGTTCGCGGCTCTTCGTGTCGGAGTCGTGCCCGCTGATCCTGCCCTTCCACGTCGAGATCGACCGTGCACGCGAGGCCAAGCGCGAAGGCACGGCGGCGGGCAAGATCGGCACCACCGGCAAGGGCATCGGCCCGGCTTATGAAGACAAGGTGGCGCGGCGCGCGCTGCGCGTGCAGGACCTCAAGCACCCGGCGCGTTTTGAAGCCAAGCTGCGTGAACTGCTGGAGCTGCACAACGCCGAACTCACGGGCGTGCTGGGTGCGAAGCCGCTGGCGCTGCAACCGATGCTCGACAACGCACTGGGCGCTGCGGACGCCATCCGGCCGCTGATGGCCGACGTGGGCTACCGGCTGCACAACGCCCACCTGCAAGGCGCAAATCTGCTGTTTGAAGGCGCGCAGGGCACGCTGCTGGACATCGACCACGGCACCTACCCGTTTGTGACCTCCAGCAACTGTGTGGCTGGCAATGCGGCAGCCGGATCGGGGGTGGGGCCGGGCATGCTGCACTACGTGCTGGGCATCACCAAGGCCTACACCACACGCGTCGGCGGTGGCCCCTTCCCGACTGAGCTCGACATCGACGAAGCGGGCACTGTGGGCCACCACCTGTCCACTGTCGGGCAGGAACGTGGCACCGTCACCGGACGCGCGCGGCGCTGTGGTTGGCTGGATGCGGCGGCACTCAAGCGCTCGATCATCATCAACGGTGTGTCCGGGCTGTGCATCACCAAGTTAGACGTGCTGGACGGCCTGTCCGAGATCCAGATCTGCACCGGCTACAGAATAGGCGGCGCAACGCTGGACGTGCTGCCACTGGACGCCGATGAAGTAGCGGCCTGCGAGCCCATTTATGAGAGCTTGGCCGGGTGGAGCGAGACCACGGCGGGGCTGACGAACTGGGAGCAGCTGCCCGTGAATGCGCGGCGTTATCTCGAACGCATGCAGGCCCTGATCGGCGCTCCCATCGACATGGTGTCCACCGGCCCCGACCGTGTGCACACCGTGCTCTTGCGCCACCCATTCCGCGCCTGAATCGGGTGACCTCTCCATCTATCACTCCACTAGCGAAAGACATCTGAGCATGCTCACCGACGACGGCAAGCACCTGTACGTGTCCTGGGACGAGTACCACCTGCTGACAGAGCGCCTTGCGCTCAAAGTAGCCCACTCGGGCTGGGAGTTCGACCAGATCCTGTGTCTGGCGCGCGGTGGCATGCGGCCGGGTGACGTGCTGTCGCGCGTCTTCGACAAGCCGCTGGCCATCATGTCCACCAGCTCGTACCGTGCTGACGCAGGCACCATCCAGGGCCGGCTGGACCTGGCCAAGTACATCACCATGCCCAAAGGCGAACTGGCAGGCCGCGTGCTGTTGGTGGACGATTTGGCTGACACCGGCATCACGCTGCGTGCGGTGGTAGACCGGCTGCGCGGCATGCCCGCCATCCAGGAGCTGCGCGCGGCCGTCATCTGGGTCAAGGGCGTGTCTACCTACGTGCCCGACTACCACGTCGAAACGCTGCCCACGAGCCCGTGGATACACCAGCCTTTCGAGGAGTACGACAACCTCCGACCCGACGGCTTGGCCAGGAAATTTGCTGTCTAGACAAGTAAAAAGGCCGGCCACTTTTTAGAGTAGCCGGCCTTCAACATTTTGGTGCCCAGAAGAGGACTCGAACCTCCACGCCGTTAAGCGCTAGTACCTGAAACTAGTGCGTCTACCAATTCCGCCATCTGGGCCTTCAAGAGCCAAGGAATATATCATCAAAGAAAAGAACATCTCCAGCTCGACGCAGTCGGGCCCGCCGTTGATGGGCGACATCGAAGGCACTGTGGAAGGCCATCGCGACGGCCACGGTTTTGTGCGCCCTGACAGCGGTGAATCCGCCATCTACCTGGCGCCGCAAGAGATGCGCAGCGTGCTGCACCGCGACCGTGTGCGTGTGCGGGTGCTGCGACTGGACCGCAAGGGCCGGCCCGAGGGGCGGGTGCTTGACATTCTTGAGCGGCGTAAGGCCCCGATCATTGGCCGCCTGTTGCACGAAGGCGGCCACTGGCTGGTGGCCCCTGAAGACAGCCGTTACGGCCAGGACATCCTGATCCCCAAGAATGCCACCGCCAGCGCGGCGGTGGGGCAGGTGGTGTCGGTGGAACTGACTGAACCGCCGTCCTTGCACTCGCAGCCCGTGGGCCGTGTGGCCGAAGTGCTGGGCGAGATCGACGACGCCGGCATGGAGATCGAGATCGCGGTCCGCAAGTACGAAGTGCCGCACGAGTTCTCGGCCGAGACGCTGGCGCAAGCCGCCGCGCTGCCCGAGAAGCTGCGCCCGGCCGACCGCAAGCAGCGCGTGGATCTCACGGACGTGGCGCTCGTCACCATCGACGGCGAAGACGCGCGCGACTTCGACGATGCCGTCTACTGCGAACCCTTCAAGCAGGGGCGTGGAAAGTCGGCTTTGGAGGGCTGGCGCCTGATCGTCGCCATTGCCGACGTCAGCCACTACGTCAAGCCCGGCGAACCGCTGGACGAAGACGCCTACGAGCGTGCGACCTCGGTGTACTTCCCGCGCCGCGTGATCCCGATGCTGCCCGAGAAGCTGTCCAATGGCCTGTGCTCTTTGAATCCGAACGTCGAGCGCCTGGCGATGGCTTGCGACATGCTGGTCACCACCGACGGCAAGGTGCATGCCTACCAGTTCTACCCGGCGGTCATCAATTCGCAAGCGCGCCTGACCTACACCGAAGTGGCTGCCATGCTGGCCAATACACGTGGGCCCGAAGCCCTGCGCCGGGGTGATGTGGTGCCGCACCTGTTGCACCTGCACGAGGTCTACCGCGCCCTGCTCAAGCAGCGCGCCGTGCGCGGTGCGGTGGACTTTGACAGCACCGAAACGCAGATCGTTTGCGACGACAACGGCCGCATCGAAAAGATCGTGCCGCGCACGCGCAATGAAGCGCACCGGCTGATCGAAGAGGCCATGCTGGCGGCCAACGTGTGCTCGGCCGAGTACATCGCCGGCGCCGAACACCCCTGCCTGTATCGCGTGCACGAAGGGCCGACGCCTGAGAAACGCATTGCGCTGCAGGCTCAGCTCAAGGCCCTGGGCCTGAACGTGCACCTGAGTGACGAGCCAACGCCAGCTGAGATTGCAGCCATCTCGCGTGCCACGCACGGCCGGCCCGACGCGATCCAGATCCAGACGCTGCTGCTGCGCTCGATGCAACAAGCCATCTACACCGCCACCAACAACGGGCACTTTGGCCTGGCCTACGCGGCCTACACGCACTTCACGAGCCCGATCCGGCGCTATCCGGACTTGCTGGTGCACCGCGTCATCAAGGCCATCTTGGCCGGGCGGCGCTATCACCTGGTGGCCAACGAAAAAACGCGCGTGCCCGAGATGCGCAAGGGCGGCAAGCCGCAGCGCCAAGCCAAGCCGCTGTCGCAAGAGATGACGCTGTGGGAAGCGGCTGGCGGCCACTGCAGCGCCAACGAAAGGCGCGCCGATGAAGCCTCACGCGATGTCGAAGCCTGGCTCAAGTGCCGCTACATGCGGGAGCGACTGGGCGAGGAGTTTTCCGGCACGGTCACGGCCGTGGCGGGCTTCGGCCTCTTCGTCACGCTGGACGCGTTGTACGTCGAAGGCCTGGTGCACATCACCGAACTGGGCGGCGAGTACTACCGCTTCGACGAAGCGCGGCTGGAACTGCGCGGCGAACGCACGGGCCTGCGTTATGGCGTGGGCACGCGCGTGCGGGTGCAGGTCAGCCGGGTCGATCTGGACGGCCGCAAGATCGACTTCCGGATGGTCCGCGAAGGCGAGACAGACCGGGTACCGACGAAGATCGAACGCCCCGAGCGCCAGGAGCGCCAGGAGCGCCAAGACCGCGGACTTCCAAACAACGCCAGCAGCGAACTGGCGGCCGTGCAGGGCGCCGACCGCATTGCCAAGGCGGCTGCACGGGCTGCCAAAGGCGGCAGTGGTGGCGCCGCTGCCGGCAAGAGCGTTGGCGATGCGGCGCGCCGATCCCGCAAGCCTGGGCCGCAGCGCCCCGCACCCAAGCCGCGCACGCGGCGCTGACCAGGCACGGCGCACGCGGCGCTGACCAACGCCAGGCGGGCAAGCGGCGCGGGTCAACCTTCGCAGGCCATGACCTCAATCAACTCGGCTGCGCGCAAGGCTCGACCAGGGAAGCGGGCTGCAAAGGAGTCAGCCGCGTGGCCATGTTGCCAAGCCGCTGCTGTTGCGATTGCGCTGGCTGTGGCGTCGGGCTGTTGCGCCCACAAGCCGGCGGCCCAGCCCGCCAGCACGTCGCCGGTGCCGGCCGTGGCCAGTGCCGCATTGCCGGTGCTGTTGATGTGCGGCAAGTCTGTTGTGCATGCAACGATGGTGCCCGAGCCCTTGAGCAGCACGGTCACGCCGAATTGGCTGCAGAGGGTCTGTGCAGCGGTGATGCGGTCGCGTTGCACGGCCACGCTTGAACAGCTCAGCAGACGCGCAGCCTCCAGCGGGTGCGGCGTCAGCAGCGTCGGCAGGCCGCGGCTGCCACGCTGGCGCAGCAACGACTGCAGCGCGCTGTCGGCGGCCAGCACATTCAGTGCATCAGCGTCCAGCACCAGCCGCGCGGCATGCGACAGCAGCGGCGGCAAGGCTTGCCGCACATCGCTGCCACCGCCGCAGCCGCAGACGACGGTCGTCGCGGCCAGCACGGGTGGCGGCGAAAACCACCACTGCGCACGTGTCATCAACTCGGGCCGGCCCGGTGGCGGTGCCGCTGCCGCGTCGGCCAGCAGGCTGCAATAGACACGCCC
>JAYSYB010000505.1:0-10617 GCA_043716775.1 Rubrivivax sp. | reverse complement strand
GTGGCCAATGGCCTGAAGGTGCACCCGCAGCTGGTGCGTGCGCCCGGTGATGGGCTGCAGCGCCAGCCGCGTGGTGTCAGCGCCCCGCGCCAGCACCTGCCAGTGCGTCAGCGCGGGCTTGCCGCAATGAAGATCCACTCTCTGGCGCGGCCGGTTCGGCCAGTCGGCCAGTAGTGGCAGGTCAACGGCGCCTGTTTCACCCGCCAGCTGGCCCATGACGATGGCGACGTAGTGCTTCTCCACCTGCCGCGCTTCAAAGGCCATGCTGAGCAGGCGCTGCATGACGGCGCCGCGCGCAAACAGCATCAGGCCCGAGGTGGCCTGGTCCAGCCGGTGCACGACCCGCGCGTCGCCGAAGAGCGCCTGCACCCGCGTCGTCAGGTTGTTGTGCAGGCCTTCACGCAAGCCGGGCACCGACAGCATGCCGGCGGGCTTGTCCACCACCAGCAGCGTCTCGTCCTCATGCAGCACATTCAACTTCATCATCGGGTCAGCATATCGGCAGACTTGTGGACGACCCGCTACAGCCCCCCCCCACATCCGGGCACCCGCAGGCCTTGACGCCACAAGGTCGCAGGCGCACATTCCCGCCTGCCGTTGACGCCCATCAACTTAACTCAGGAGAAGCGACATGAAAAAACTTGCCACCGCACTCCTGTCGGCCAGCGCGCTCTGACATTTCTGCGCGGAAAAGCCCGGCACTCAAGCCTGGCGCACAACATCCGCCGTTCCGCGCCGCCGTGACACCCCGTCGCGGCCGACAGACACCCATCCCCTGACGCTGCCTTGGCCTTTGGCCCAAGGCTTCCTGCGGTCGCATGTGCGTTTGCGTTTACGCATGCTCGTGCGCCGCGATGGTTTGTCCTGTCCGGAACTTTCCATGATCGACTCCACAGTTTTTGAGCGCCTGCGCGGCATCGGGCTGACGCCCAGCGTGGTCCAGCAACTCGCGGCGCTGCAATGCGCTCCCGACCACACGCTCTTGCGCGTGGTCGAGGTCCAGCGTGAAGGCCTCACGCTGCACGACGGCACGGCAGAACTCGCGGCTCGGCTGCTGCCAGCGCTGCGTTCGCGCCTGGCCGATGAGGGCGACGCGGTCGCTGTTGGCGACTGGGTACTGGCCACGCGCAACACCTTGGCCGAATGGTGGGTGCACGACCGTGTGCCACCCGTCAGTCAACTGGCACGCCGTCTGCACGACGGCCGCGACAAGGTCACGCGCGTGGTGATCGTCAGCAATGTGGATACCGCACTGCTGGTGATGGGCCTGGACCACGACTTCAGCCTGCGCCGGTTGGAACGTTTTGTGGCGTTGGCGCACATGGCCCACCTAAGCGTCGTCGTCGTGTTGACCAAGGCCGACCTCTGCGACGACACCGCCGCGCGAATGGTGCAGGTGCAGGCTTTGCTGCCAGCGGGCGGTGCGGTGGTGGCGGTGAACGCGTTGGCCGCGGTTGCGCGCGACGCACTGGCGCCGTGGTTGCAGCCCGGCCAGACGCTGGTGCTGCTGGGGTCCAGCGGCACCGGCAAGAGCACGCTGACCAACACACTTACCGGCAACGACGTGGCCGTCACTGGAGCCATCCGCTCTGGCGACAGTCGCGGCCGCCACACCACCACGGCGCGCAGCCTGTACGGCACTTTGGAAGGCGCCTGCATCATCGACACACCAGGCCTGCGCACGCTGCGCCTGGATGGCGACGCACAGGAACTCGGCGCGGCTTTTGCCGACGTTGCACAACTCGCCAGCCAGTGCCGTTTTCGCGACTGCCAGCACAAAGACGAGCCGGGCTGCGCGGTGCGCGGCGCGGTCGCACCCGAGCGCCTGAAGAACTACAACAAGCTGTTGCGCGAAGCGCGCCGCGACAGTCTCACCGCGCTGCAGCGCAAGGTGCAGGTGCAGGTGCAGAAGTGGAAAGCGCGTGGGCGCCATGCCCGCATTCAGACAGATGCGAAACGTGGATGACGATGAACACACCGTTCCATCTGCCCCGCATGCGACCCCGGCCTGTGCCTCAGCCTGCCATTCACTTGGGAACTACCTTGTGGGCTGATCTGTGCCGCCGGGGAGCAATGCGTCGCGCCGCGCCAGCGCCGGGAACAGGCGCGGCCAGAGACCCGCCACCAAGAGCACGCCCACACCCCCGAGAACCACCGACTCAACCGGCCCCAGCCAGACCGCGGTGGCGCCTGACTCGAATCACCTAGCGGGTTTCCGGCGATGATGGCGCGCTGCGGACCGGCAGCCATTCGCGCGTCACCAGGCCCGCGCCAGGGCCGGATGAAGCTGCGGTGAGCCCGGAGCGACGGGTTGCCGCTTACGGGTCGAAGGTGCGGCTGCGCAATTCCCTGTTCAAGGGGTTGCGCAACGGGATGAAGTTGAGTTTCCTGCGGGGGCTTCCCTGATAAGCTGTCTCGCCCATGTCTTCTGACCCTTCCAAGCTCCGCCAAGACACCCCCAGCGCCTTGCACGCAGGCACACGGCTGGGTGAGTACGAGTTGCTCAGACTTCTGGGGGTCGGTGGATTCGGCATCGTCTACCTCGCCTTTGACCATGCCCTTGAACGCGAAGTCGCCATCAAGGAATACATGCCGGCCTCGCTGGCTGGCCGCACCGAGACGATGCACGTCTCGATCCGTTCGAAGTCCGACGCCGAAAGTTTTGCGCTCGGCTTGAAGTCCTTTGTCAACGAAGCCAAGCTGCTGGCACGTTTTGACCACCCGTCGCTGTTGAAGGTGCACCGCTTCTGGGAAGCCAATGGCACCGCCTACATGGCCATGCCGGTGATGCGCGGCCGCACGGTCAAAGATATCCGCCTCGACATGCCCGGCAAGCCCGACGAAGCCTTTACGCGGCGCATCCTGATGCCGCTCCTGGGTGCCATCGAAAAGCTGCACAGCGAAGGCGTTTACCACCGCGACATCGCGCCCGACAACATCCAGATCGAACCCGACGGCAGCCCCGTGCTGCTGGACTTTGGCGCTGCGCGGCGGGTTCTCAGCGACAAGACCCAGTCGCTCACGGCCATCCTGAAGCCGGCCTACGCGCCAATTGAACAGTACGGCGAAGCCGGTTCGGTCCGCCAAGGCCCGTGGACCGACCTCTACGCGCTGGGCGCCACGCTGCACTACCTGCTGCTGGGCCGTCCGCCGCCGCCGGCCACGACGCGCACCGTGCACGACGAAGCGTCCAGCCTGACGGCCGACAACCTGCCCGGTTGCAGCCAAGCCTTCCTGCACACCATCGACTGGATGCTGTGCCCGCGCCCGGCGGACCGCCCGCAAAGCGTCGGTGAATTGCGCGACGTGCTGGAAGGCCGCGCCCGGTTGCCAGCAAGGCGCTCAGCTGACCCTGCGCCGATGCACTGGGAACGCACCAGCGTACTGCCGCCGAATGCAGGCCAAGGGGCGGGTGAAGGGGCGGGTGAAGGGCGCATCGACCTGGATGTGGGTGACGGCGCCACGTTGTACATGCCGCGGGCCAACGCGCAATTTCCAGCCACTGAACACGTGTGGATCGATCCCGAACCCGTGGCCAGCGGGGCCGCTGGCTCCTCTTCAGAAACCACCACCGTGCACCGGCGGTCTGCGGTGGAAGTGGATGTTGGCGTGTCCGACCCGATGGAGATGACAGCGCAGCGGCCGCCCGGACCACGCGCGGCCAGGCGGTCTGCCATGCCGATCATTCTGGGCGCGGTGTCCGCCGTTGCCGTTGCTGCTGGCGTCTGGTTTTGGCAGCAACTGGCGACAGCGCCTGCCGCCGCCACAACGGCCACACCGTCGCTGGCCCCGATGACGGTCGCGCCGCCCGTCGCGGTCAACACAATGACGCCGACCACGCCCGCCCTAGCTTCGGCTTCGGCCGCAGCGCTGCCGGCTGCGGCTGCCAGCGTGCCATCCACCGCAGCAGCCCCCATGCCTTTGGTGGTGATGCCGCACAGCGAAGCTGTGACCACGGCGGAATCGCCGCCCAAGCCGCGAGCCGAGCGCGCGCCTATGCCGATGCCGATGCCGACGCCGCAGAAGCCTACGCTGAAGCCCGCGCAAGACCCACCGCGTCAACGCCCCGACCCGGCGGTGCCGCCACCGGCTGCTACGCCAGTGCTGGCTGCGCCCAGCGCCGAAGCCACGGCGGCGGCAGGCCCGCCGCCCAGCTGCGGTTCACGCGACAGCGTGCGGTATCACATCTGCATGGAACGCGAATGCGGGCGCGGCGAATTTGCCGGCCACCCGGCTTGCCAGCGTTGGAAGCAGGACGCCAAGCGCGAGTGATCTGGCGCAAAAGCCGCCAATGGACTGGCCGCCCTGCGGGAAACGCTGGATGACGCCACGCGCTGCAGTCGCTATACCCGGGGTTCACCGCCACGGGAGCCTTGATTGACGCCGCAGACTGCACCTTCCACCACCGACAAAGCCTTCGACCCCTGGCCCACGCGCCTGCCGCGCAGCCTGGTGGTGCCCGACACCACGCTGTGGTTCAACCTTGAAGTCAGCGCGCGCCGCTACCCCAACAAGGCCGCCTGCATCTTCCTGGGCCGCAGCATGACTTACAGCGAACTGCACCGCCAGGCTGAACAGCTGGCGGGCTGGTTGCAGGCCCAAGGCGTGGCGCGTGGCGACCGGGTGTTGCTGTACCTGCAGAACAGCCCGCAGTTCCTGGTGGCGTTCTACGCCGTGCAGCGTGCCGACGCGGTGGTCGTGCCCGTCAACCCGATGAACCGCGCCGACGAGTTCGGCCACTACATCACCGACCCCCAAGCCCGCGTGGCCATCACCACGGCAGACCTCGCTGCCACCGTGGTGATGGCCAATGAACGCCTGCCCGAAGCGCAGCGCCTGCAGCAGTTGCTGGTGACCCAGTTCAGCGACACCATGCCGGCCACCATCGACGACGGTGACCGCCCGCCGCAGGCCATGCTGGACTGGCTGCTGGGCCAGCATGCGCTGCCCGCCATGGCCACGCGCTGGGCCGATGCGCTGGCCGCCGACCACGTGCCCGCCGCGCCGCAGGGCCAGCCCGATGACCTGGCTCTGCTGCCCTACACGTCTGGCACCACGGGCCTGCCCAAGGGCTGCGAACACACCCACCGCACGCTGATGCCCAACGTCGTAGGCGGTGGCCTCTGGAGCCACGCCAGCGCCGAAACAGTGAGCCTGGCAGTGGTGCCGATGTTCCACGTCACCGGCCTGATGTACGGCGTGCTGGGGTCGATCTATCTCGGCAGCACCGTCGTCATCGTGCCGCGTTGGGACCGCGACATGGCGGGGCGGCTGATCTCACGCTACCGGGTCACGCACTGGACCTGCATCCCAACCATGATCATCGACCTCTTCGGCAGCCCCAATTACAAGAGCTTTGACCTTGCCAGCCTGCGCTACCTCTCGGGCGGCGGCGCGGCCATGCCGCACGCGGTGGCCGAACGGCTGCAGCAGGAATTCGGCATCACCTTTGCGGAAGGCTATGGCCTGACCGAGACCGCCGCGCCCAGCCATGGCAATCCGCCCGAACGCGCCAAACTGCAGTGCCTGGGCATCCCGATCTACGGTGTTGATAGTCGCATCATCGACCCCGAAACCTTGCGCGAACTGCCAACCGGCGAAACCGGCGAGATCGTGACCCACGGCCCCATGGTCTTCCGCGGTTACTGGGGCCACCCGGAAGCGACGAAGGCTGCCTTCATCACCATCGAGGGCAAACAGTTTTTCCGCACCGGTGACCTAGGCCGACGTGATGAAGAAGGCTACTTCTTCATCACCGACCGCTTGAAGCGCATGATCAACGCCAGCGGCTTTAAGGTCTGGCCCAGCGAGGTGGAGTTGATGCTCTTCAAGTGCCCGCTGGTGCAGGAAGCCTGCATCATTGCCGCCCACGATGCCTACCGCGGCGAGACGGTAAAGGCGGTGGTGGTGTTGCGCGCCGAAGCACGCGGCATTGCGAAAGAACAGGACATCGTTGACTGGGCGCGCGAACACATGGCGGCCTACAAGGTGCCCAAGATCGTGGAGTTTGTCGATGCACTGCCGCGCAGCGGGTCGGGCAAGGTGATGTGGCGGCTGCTGCAGGACCGCGAGAAAGCCTGATCTGATCAGGCCGGCTGCGCCATGCGGCCGACCCGGCTCAGCGCCATGCCGGCTTCTTTAGAGCGAGCAGACCGCCAGATGCTGTGATGGGAGGCAATGTGAGGCATTTGTGCAAGACCACTTCGATGTCGTGATCGTCGGCGCTGCGGTTGTGGGCAGCGCGGCGGCCTACTTCCTGGCGCAGGACAGCGGCTTTGGCGGGTCGGTGCTGCTGCTGGAACGCGACTTGAGTTTTCAGCACTGCGCCACCGCACGCTCCTTGGCGTCCATCCGACACCAGTTTTCGACGCCCGAGAACGTGCGCATGTCGATGTTCGGTACCCAGTTTCTGCACCGTGCCGGCACGCTGCTGGCGGTGGACGGCGTGGCGCCGGACTTGGCCTTTCGCGAGCCGGGTTACCTCTTCCTGGCAACGCCTGCAGGCCATGAAGTGCTGCGGGCCAACCACCGTGTGCAGCGGGCAGAAGGTGCAGACATCGCGCTGCTGGCGCCCACCGAGTTGGCCAAGCGCTTCCCGTGGTTGAACCATCAAGACCTGGCCGGTGGCGCTTTGGGCCTGTCGGGCGAAGGCTGGCTGGATGCCCACGCGCTGATGCACGGCCTGCGCCGCAAGGCCGTGGCCCTGGGCGCTGTGGTGCGGCAGGGCGACGTGGTGGATGTGCTGCGCACGCCGGTGGGCGGGTCGGGTGTGTCGGGTGTGGCAGGTGTGGTGTTGGCCGACGGCAGCCGCATCAGCTGCGACTGGCTCATCAACGCAGCCGGCACCGGTGCAACCACCTTGGCGCGTCAGGCCGGCATCACGCTGCCGGTGCAGTCGCGCAAGCGCTGTGTCTTTCACTTCACCAGTCCTGTGTCGCTGCCCGCCTGCCCTCTGGTGGTGGACCCCACGGGCCTGTACTTCCGGCCTGAAGGTCAGGGCTTTCTGTGCGGTGCCGCGCCGCCCGTCGACGAAGACCCGGAGTGCCACGACTTCGATGTGCCGCTGCATTGGTTTGAAGACCGTCTTTGGCCCGCGTTGGCGCACCGCGTGCCTGGCTTCGAAGCCGCGCGTTTGCACAGCGCGTGGGCGGGTCACTACGACGTCAACCTGCTGGATGACAACGTCATTCTGGGCGCGCACCCCGCGCTGCCCAGACTGCTGTTTGCCAACGGCTTCAGCGGCCACGGCGTGCAGCAGGCCCCTGCCGTGGGCCGCGCTCTGGCCGAACTCGTGGTGGCCGGGCGCTACCGCACACTGGACCTGGCTGCATTGGGGTGGCAGCGCGTGATCGACCGGCGGCCACTGCGCGAGACGAACGTCGTGTAGAGGTAGTCGTGCGCCTACCGCCAGGCGCTGCTTCGGCCGACCCCACCTCGCCCGCAGCAGGCCTACCGTTTCGGCATGAGCTACTGCCGCAGCACCAGCCCGTGAAAATGAATCGCTCAACCGGCCGTAACAAGCTGGCGCCCACCACCGCCATGGTCACTTTGGCCCTTTGCACGCTGCTCGCGGCCTGTGCCGAGAGCGCCCGACTGCCGCTTTCCGCCGGCATCGGCAAAGAGCCCACGCTGCCTGCGCCGCGGCGCACACTGCTGCCCACCGTCAATATCGCACCCGCCCAAGGCTGGGCCGACGGTGCCAAGCCGGTGGCCGCCCCCGGCACGCGTGTGGAAGCCTTTGCGCGCGACCTGGAGCACCCGCGTTGGTTGCTGGCACTGCCGAATGGCGATGTGCTGGTGGCAGAAAGCAACGCCCCGCCGAAACCCGACGACGGCAAAGGCATCAAGGGCTGGGTGATGAAGACGGTGATGAAGCGTGCCGGTGCGGGTGTGGTCAGCGCCAACCGCATCACGCTGCTTCGCGACAGCAACGCCGACGGCGTGGCCGACCAACGCTTCGTGCTGCTGGCGGACCTGAATTCGCCCTTTGGCATGGCGCTGGTGGGGGATGAGTTGTTTGTCGCCAATACAGACGCAGTGCTGCGCTTTGCCTACCGCGCAGGCCAGACCCGCATCGACACACCAGGCGCAGTGGTCACGGTGCTGCCCGCCGGCCCCATCAACCACCACTGGACGAAGAACCTCATCGCCAGTGCCGACGGCAAGAAGCTTTACGTCACGGTGGGCTCCAACAGCAATGTCGCAGAACGCGGCATGGCGGCCGAACAAGAACGCGCCGCAGTGTGGGAAGTGGACGTGGCGAGCGGCACGCACCGCGTCTACGCCAGCGGGCTTCGCAACCCGAACGGGCTGGCCTGGGTGGCTTCGGCTGGCACAGTGAACCCCACGCTGTGGACGGTGGTGAACGAACGCGATGAACTGGGCAGTGACCTTGTGCCCGACTACCTCACCAGCGTGCGCGACGGTGCCTTTTACGGCTGGCCTTACAGCTACTACGGCCGGCACGTGGACGCGCGCGTGCAGCCACCCAGGCCCGACCTTGTGGCACGTGCCACCGTGCCCGACTATGCGGTGGGGGCGCACACGGCCCCGCTGGGGCTGGCCTGGTCGGTGGGCACGAGCTTGCCTGCGGCCTTTGCGCAGGGCATGTTTATCGGCCAGCACGGCTCCTGGAACCGTGACCCGCACAGCGGCTATGAAGTGGTGTTTGTGCCTTTTGACGGCAGCAAGCCCAGTGGGGGGAAGCCGCTGCCCGTGCTGACCGGATTTCTCAGCGCCGAAGGCAAGGCGCAAGGCCGGCCGGTGG
The DNA here is from genome assembly GCA_043716775.1 of Rubrivivax sp. Taxonomy (GTDB): domain Bacteria; phylum Pseudomonadota; class Gammaproteobacteria; order Burkholderiales; family Burkholderiaceae_C; genus Rubrivivax. The sequence continues at coordinate 1,850 of JAYSYB010000505.1, read as the reverse complement.
GCGTGGTGCTGGACACGACAGGTGCGCTGCTGGTGGCCGACGATGTGGGCAACGTGGTCTGGCGGGTGTCGGCGCTGAGGCGGTAGGACGCTGACTACAGCGCGACGCGTCCTTGTCCAGTCGTATCGCCTTTGCTCAACCGCGACACTGTGTTGCAGTCGATGAGGAGGCGTTCAGCCTCAGCTTTTCACCCCCGTTCATTCACTCCTCAGGAGACATCAGCATGACTCGATTCCTCTTCAACAACATTGCGCTGCGCGCGACCTGCATGGCGGCCGTTGTCTTGCTGTCTGGCGCCGCACAGGCGGCAGCCATGACCAAGGCCGAATACAACGCTGCACGTTCGCAGGCTGACGGCGTCTACAAGTCCGAAACCGACGGCTGCAAGGGCATGACCGGCAATGCCCAGGACATCTGCAAGCTTGAAGCCAAGGGCCACTTGAGCGTCGCCAAGGCCGAAGCCGAGTACGCTTATTCCGGCAAACCCGATCACATGCGCAAGGTCACCAAGGCCAAGATCGAAGCTGCCTACGACATCGAACGCGAGCGCTGCGACGACCAGTCCGGCAATGGCAAGGACGTTTGCATCAAGACCGCCAAGGCCACGCGTGACAAGGCGCTGGCCGATCTGAAGATGGGCAAAACGGTGGCGGCTGCACGCACTGATGCAACTGACGCCAAGCGAGATGCCGACTACAAAGTGGCGGCTGAGAAATGCGACGCCCTGTCCAGCGACGCCAAGGCCGCCTGCATCAATGCCGCAAAGGCGAAGTTCGGCAAGGGCTGATTCAAGAGTTAAGTCGTAACAACGGGCTCCGGTTTCCTCCCTCCCTGGCGCCCCACGACTAGAACCCCGGCGAACCTTTGCGCCGGGGTTTTTTTATGAATGAACCGCTCAGCGCGCGGGCTGCACCACCAAGCGGTTGTCTACTTGGCGCACCCCGTCAGGGGCGCCGGCCAGCACGCCAGCACGTTCGCGAGCCTTCTCGTCAGGGGCCGGGCCGTCAAGCCGCACCACACCTTCACGGGTGTTCACTTCCACCTTCAAGGCGCTTAAGCCGGGGTCGGCAGCCAGTGCGGTCTTCACGGCCGCCGTGATGCCGGTGTCGTGCAGCGCGCCGGCCATCCGTTCAGCCGCACCCGCAGTGCCCGCAGCCGCGCCCGACGCGGCGCCGCGCAAGTCGCTGACGCCCCGGTCGACGTTGACGCTGGCAGCACTGACCGTGTCGTCCAGACGCGTGCCCAGGCTGCGCCCGTCGTACTGCGTGGACACATACAGCGCTGCCACTGCGCCGCCAATCAAGGTAGCGGCCAGCAGCGCTGGCCAGCGACGGCGCCGCGGGGCGTAGACAGTGGGTCTGATCAAGCGCGGATCAACTTCAGCCGGGGCGGGATGAAGCGCGGTCGCAGAGGAAGCAGGGTATTGCGCGGACGGATGTTGCACAGACATAAAGCTCTCCTGGATGGCAGCGTGCCACCGGTGGAGCGATCGTGAAGCGGAATTGCGGCGCAGAAAGTGGGCCGCTGGAGCATCCGGCCGTAGGACGGCGAGAAGCCCACGCAGCCTCGTGTAGTGCCGCTAACGGCTTCCCAGACTGTCGGCGTCGCGATCGGCCATCGGCGGGCCCGACATCGGCATCGCGGCGCGGACCACCGTGCCGCGGCCAGGCGCGCTGTCGATCGTCAGCGTGCCGGCGTGCGATTCCACCCGTACGCGCATGCCCAGCAAGCCATGGTGGCCGGCCGGCACCGACGCGACGTTGAAGCCGCGCCCGTCGTCTCGTACCGTCACTTGCGCCGTCTCATGGGGCGGGCTACCGACGGGTTCCAGATTGACCAGCACCTCGCGC
>JAYSYB010000504.1:0-31610 GCA_043716775.1 Rubrivivax sp. | reverse complement strand
CAGTTTCGCGGCGACAGCGCCTTCTACACCTGGCTTTACCGCATTGCGGTGAATACGGCCAAGAAGGCGCTGATGGACATGAAGCGCAACCCGCTGGTGCTCGAGTCGGCCCTGCACAGCGACGAAGATGGCGACGAACCATCGCGCGCTGAAAGCGAACTGAGCGACGGAGAAACGCCTGAAGGCATCCTGGCCAGCAAAGAAATCGCCGCCGCAGTGAACTCTGCCGTGGAAGCGTTGTCTGACGAGCTGCGCCAAGCCATCACGTTGCGCGAGATTGAAGGCCTGAGCTACGAAGAAATTGCCGAAGCCATGAACTGCCCCGTCGGTACCGTCCGCTCCCGCATCTTCCGAGCCCGCGAGGCCATCGCCTTGCGCCTGCGGCCATTGCTGGACCATCGAAATGGCGAGCGCTGGTGAGCGCTGGTGAGGGCTGATGACCACTGACCACCGTTGGCGACCCAAAACTGCCTATCCTCGCTGCCATGTTGTGACTGCCGCCTTCAACTTTGCCTTCGACACAACCTGACCACAGCCCCATGACCCCGCAACGCCCCACCTCAGCCGCAGACGACAACTTCGGCGCCGACAGCCAAAGCGCGATGTCAGCCGCAGCCGATGGGGACGCCTTGGCCTTGGGCGCCGTTTGCCAAGCCTGGCGCACCGACGCCGACGCGCGTACCAACTGGCACGCCTACCACCTGATCGGCGATGTGCTGCGCTCCGCCGAATTGGCTTCGCCGCCCGCGCATGACGTCGCATTCCTCAACCGCCTGCGCCAACGCATGGCCGATGAACCGGTGGTGCTAGCGCCGAAGCCGGCACTGCGCTGGCGCGCCTCCGGCTGGCTTGTGCCTGCGGCCGTGGCTGCGGGCTTGGTGGCGGTTGCTGGCGTGCTGGTGATGTCGCAGGTGTCGTTGCCTCTTGCACCCCAGGCCAGCCAGACCATGGCTGCGGCGCCAAACCTGTCGGGTGTGATGAATGCCGGCGCCGGGGCCGTTTTTGCGACCTCCGGTTCAGCGCAGGTGCACCCAGGTGACGCGGCACTGATCCGCGACCCGCGCCTTGACGAATTCTTGCGCGCACACCAGGCGGCGCGCGGTGGCATGGCTGTGGCGGTGCCCGGAAGTGCATTGCGCCGGGTGGGTACGCCGCTGCCCGGTGGCGCGTCGCGGTGATGCAACTGGGGCAACTGAAGCGCGCGCGCCGGCTGTTGCTGGCCTTGTTTAGCGCGGCCCTGCTGCCGCTGGTTGCGTGGGCGCAGGCCCCGAAAACGGTAGCGATCGAGCAGGGCGTCCTCACGCCCGCCGATGCCCGCGCCTGGCTCACGCGCATCCACACCGCAGCGCGTGCAGGCAACTACCAGGGTACGCTCGTGTACAGCGCCGGGGGGGTGCTGTCCAGTTCACGCGTGTGGCACTACATGACCGGGGACCAGACCTATGAACGGCTGGAGGCGTTGGACGGCCGCCAGCAGCGCATCGTGCGCCACAACCTGGCGGTGCACACGGTGTGGCCACAGACCAAGGTGGCCGTGGTGGAGCGCCGCGAAACGCTGGCCGCGTGGTCCACCACACCCCAGGCAGTGGACCCGCAAGCACTGGAGCAGTACGACCTGCGTCGCGAAGGCAGCACCCGCGTGGCAGGGCGCGAAGCGGCGGTGCTGATGCTGGAGCCGCGCGACACCTTGCGCTACGCCCACCGCCTATGGGCCGACCTGGCGACTGGTCTGATGCTGCGAGCCGACGTGATGGGTGACGCCGTTTCTGGCGTGCGGACGGTGCTGGAGTCGACGGCATTTTCCGAAGTCGAGGTCGGCGTCAAGCCGCAACCCGAGCTGATCCTGCAGGTGATGAACAAGCTCGACGGCTACCGGGTTCTGCGGCCACAGCAGAAGCGCACCACGCTTGACGCCGAAGGCTGGGCATTGGCGCGGCCCGTTGCGGGCTTTCGCCTGGCGGGCTGCATGCGCCGTGGCATGGAAACCGCTGGTGACGACGAACCCGTGCTGCAGACCGTATTCACCGACGGCATGACCCACGTGTCGGTCTTCGTCGAACCCTACAAACCCCAGCGCCACCGCGCCGAAGTGCAGGCCCAGCAAGGCGCCACCACCACCGTGATGGTGCGGCGTGCGGACTACTGGGTCACGGCAGTGGGTGATGCACCTGCCGTCACACTCCGGCTCTTCACTGCCGCGTTTGAAAGGCGGCAGCCATGATTCCCCACCGTTGTTGAGCCCCCCGTTGTTTCAGGAAGCACCCCGCATGACCCACCAGACCTTCATTACCCACCGTTTGACGCGATCCATTTTGCTCAGCTTCATGCTGTTCTTGTCTGCAGCTGCCTGGCTGGCGCCTGGCCCGACGCACGCGCAAACAGTGCAGTTGCCCGACTTCACCGAACTCGTCGAACGGGTGGGCCCGTCGGTGGTGAACATCCGCACCACCGAACGCCGCAGCACCGCCTCCAACAGCGGCGGCAGTGGCGAGATGGACCCCAACATCGAAGAGTTCTTCCGCCGCTTTGGCATCCCCTTGCCGAACCGGCCAGACCGCAGCCCCAATCCGCGCAACCCCCGCGGCAATGAAGAAGAACCGCAGCAGCGCGGTGTGGGCTCGGGCTTCATCCTCAGCGCCGACGGCTTCATCATGACCAATGCTCACGTGGTGGACGGCGCCGATGAAGTCATCGTGACGCTCACCGACAAGCGCGAACTCAAGGCCCGCATCGTCGGTGCTGACAAGCGCACCGACGTGGCGGTGGTGAAAGTTGAAGCCACCGGCCTGCCTTTCGTCAAGATGGGCGATGTGAACCGGCTGAAGGTGGGCGAGTGGGTGATGGCCATCGGTTCGCCCTTCGGCCTGGACAACACCGTCACCGCCGGCATCGTCAGCGCCAAGCAGCGCGACACCGGTGACTACCTGCCACTGATACAGACCGATGTCGCCATCAACCCCGGCAACAGCGGCGGCCCGCTCATCAACCTGCGCGGCGAAGTGGTGGGCATCAATTCGCAGATCTACAGCCGTTCAGGCGGGTTCATGGGCATCAGCTTTGCGATCCCCATCGACGAAGCCACACGCGTGGCCGATCAACTGCGCAGCACCGGGCGCGTGGTGCGCGGCCGAATTGGCGTGCAGATCGGGCCGGTTACGAAAGAAGTGGCCGAATCCATCGGCCTGGGCGCGCCGCGTGGCGCGCTGGTGACCGGCGTCGAGAAAGACCAGCCCGCCGAGAAAGCCGGCGTCGAAGCCGGCGACATCATCGTCAAGGTCGATGGCAAGGCGGTGGAGAAGTCGGGCGACCTGCCGCGCATCGTCGGCGGACTCAAGCCTGGCGTGCGGGCAGCGCTGCAGGTCTTCCGCCGCGGCACCACGCGCGACCTCACCGTCAGCATCGCTGAATTCGAAGCCGAAAAACCCGCGCGCCGCGCAGCCGCAGAACCAGGCACCCCGCCGCCTGCCGTGGTGAAGAGCGTGCTCGGCATCACCGTGTCTGACCTGACCGATGCCCAGAAGCGCGAACTGCGCGTGCGCAGTGGCGTGCGCGTGGACGCGGTGGACGGTGCGGCTGCACGCGCCGGCCTGCGCGAAGGCGACGTGATCCTGTCGGTGGACAACACCGAAGTCACCGACAGCAAGCAGTTCGCTGCCGCTACCGCCAGAGCCGACAAGTCCGACAAAGCGGACAAGACGGACAAGGCGACCAGGGCCGTGACAGTGCTGGTGCGGCGCGGCGAGTGGGTCAATTACATCGTGATCCGGCCGGGCCGCTGAATTCTGCAAAGACCCGCGCGCAAGTTGAGTTCTGCGCCGGGTCTTTCCACATGGTGAGATGAGAAGTCCCTAGGTCCGCACCAAAACGGACACCTCTCAAGCCGACTAAGTTAGTGACCTTTCACTTGAATTCGGATCAGACTGTGATTAGTGTCGCGGCCGTCTAGAATTGACGGTTGAAAGACTGGCTTTACCCTTTGTGAGCGCTCTGAGTGGCTGTCGCCCCTAGGCGCTACAGGGTGGTTTCCAGGATGTTGATAATCTGTGGATAACTTGAGCCTGTCTGATCGCTGCAACGGCCGGAAATCAAGCAATGACGCGGGTTCCCGGCCGGTTCTTTTGGCTACAATGAATCCCCAACAAGCAGTTGCCAAACGTTCTGTTGGAAGGCGCGTCACCGTTTTTGGACGCGCCTTTTTTTTGCCCCTTCGCATCAATGGCTGTGCCATTGAACGCATGGCGCTGCAGCCCGACGCGCAAGCACGCGCATCCGTCGCGCCACAGGTCTGAACGCGGCCGCGCCGCGATGTAATCAAGCCCGATGAATCACATCCGCAACTTCTCCATCATTGCCCATATCGACCACGGCAAGAGCACGCTGGCCGACCGCATCATCCAGCGCTGCGGCGGTCTTTCAGACCGCGAAATGGAAGCGCAGGTGCTTGACTCGATGGACATCGAACGCGAGCGCGGCATCACCATCAAGGCGCAGACCGCGGCACTGAACTACACGGCGCGCGACGGCAAGATCTACAACCTCAACCTCATCGACACGCCGGGGCACGTGGACTTCTCGTATGAAGTCAGCCGCTCGCTGTCGGCGTGCGAGGGCGCGTTGCTGGTGGTGGATGCGTCTCAGGGTGTGGAAGCGCAAACGGTGGCCAACTGCTACACGGCGCTTGAGCTTGGCGTCGAAGTGGTGCCGGTGTTGAACAAGATGGACCTGCCCAACGCCGACCCCGAAAACGCGAAGAGCGAAATCGAGGACGTGATCGGCATCGACGCTGACGACGCCATTCCCTGTTCGGCCAAGACCGGCATGGGCTTGGACGAGATTCTGGAAGCCGTCATCACCCGCATGCCCGCGCCACGAGGCAACCCCGACGGCCCGCCGCGCGCGATGATCGTCGACAGCTGGTTTGACAACTACGTCGGCGTCGTGATGCTGGTGCGCGTGGTGGACGGTAGCCTGTCCAAGGGCGAGCGCGTCCGCATGATGGCCACCAACACCGTGTACGGCATCGAGCAAATGGGTGTCTTCACGCCCAAGAGCGAGCCGCGCGACAGCCTGAAGGCGGGCGAGGTGGGTTTCATCATCTGCGGCATCAAGGAGCTGCAGGCAGCCAAAGTCGGCGACACCCTCACACTCGACAAGAAGCTGCCGAACAACGCTGGCCCGGCCACCGACGCGCTGCCCGGCTTCAAGGAAATCCAACCGCAGGTCTTTGCCGGCCTGTACCCCATCGAGGCCAGCGAATACGACCAGCTGCGGGATGCGCTTGAGAAGTTGAAGCTCAACGACAGCAGCCTGCGCTATGAGCCCGAGGTCAGCCAAGCGCTGGGCTTTGGATTCCGCTGCGGCTTTTTGGGCCTCTTGCACATGGAGATCGTGCAAGAGCGGCTGGAGCGTGAATTCGACCAGGACCTGATCACCACTGCGCCCAGCGTCGTGTACCAGGTGGAGCTGAACGACGGCACGGTGATCCTGGTCGAGAACCCCAGCAAAATGCCTGACCTGGGCCGCATCAAGGAAATCCGCGAACCCATCGTCACGGTGCACCTGTACATGCCGCAGGACAGCGTGGGCCCCGTGATGACGCTGGCCAACCAGAAGCGCGGTGTGCAGCTGAACATGGCCTACCACGGCCGCCAGGTGATGTTGACCTATGAGCTGCCGCTGGCCGAGATCGTGCTGGACTTCTTCGACAAGTTGAAGAGCGTGTCACGCGGTTACGCGAGCATGGACTACGAGTTCAAGGAGTACCGGGCATCCGATGTCGTGAAGGTTGACCTGATGATCAACGGCGACCGCGTCGATGCACTCAGCATCATCGTGCACAAGGCGCAAAGCCTGTACCGCGGCCGCGCGGTGGCGGCCAAGATGCGGCAACAGATTCCGCGGCAGATGTACGACGTGGCGATCCAGGCGTCCATCGGCGCCAACATCATCGCTCGCGAAGACATCAAGGCGTTGCGCAAAAACGTGCTGGCAAAATGCTACGGCGGGGATATCTCCCGCAAGAAGAAACTGCTTGAAAAGCAGAAGGCGGGCAAGAAACGCATGAAACAGATCGGCGCTGTTGAAGTGCCGCAAGAAGCCTTCCTCGCCATCCTGCAGGTTGACGACTGACGGACGGCTGACGGACGACTGAAGGACGACTGAACAAACTTATGAGCTCACTCACTGCGGCGCTGTATGGCGCGCTGGTTGTCTATCTGGGCGGCTGGTTTCTTGGCTTCTGGAGCGGCAATTTTTCGTTGTTGCTTTTCATTCTTGCGATCGTCACGATGTGCTTCTGGCTGGCGGAGCGTTTCCACTTCCAGCCGGTGCGCGAAGCCGCCGCCGTTGAGCTGGAAAAGCAGGACGCGGTGCGCCGCGCCGGCCTGGCCAAGATGGGCATCGACAAGGTTGATGGCAACGTCGCCGAAGGGCGTGAACGCCTGCTGATGCAGCCCTGGTGGCTCGACTGGACGGCGGGCCTTTTCCCCGTGATCCTGATCGTCTTCCTGCTGCGCAGCTTTCTATTCGAACCCTTCAAGATTCCATCGGGTTCGATGATCCCCACGCTGCTGGTCGGTGACCTCATCCTTGTCAACAAGTTTCACTACGGCGTGCGGCTGCCGGTCATCAACAAGAAGATCATCGACAACAACCCCGTGCAGCGTGGCGACGTGATGGTCTTCCGCTACCCCGTGGACACGCGGCAGGACTACATCAAGCGCGTGGTCGGATTGCCCGGCGACGAGGTGTCGTACTTGAACCAGAAGCTCAGCATCAACGGCAAGCTGCTGGAGACCATCGCGCAGGGCGACTTCTTCGAAGCCGACAGCCTGCGTTACGAGCCGCAATTTGCCGAAAAGCTCGGCCCCGTCGAACACAAGCTGCTCGTCAACCCGCGTCGCTCGGCCTATTACGGGCCGGACCCCAAGACCTTTCCCAAGGCCGAGAACTGCCGTTACTCCCCCGAGGGCGTGGTGTGCAAAGTGCCGCCGGGCCACTACTTCATGATGGGTGACAACCGCGACAATTCGCAAGACTCGCGGTACTGGGGTTTCGTGCCGGATCAGAATATCGTTGGCAAGGCATTTTTCGTCTGGATGAACTTCAGCAACCTCGGGCGCATTGGCGCGTTCCACTGAACGCCTTGGCCCGGCACGGATAAGGCGCTCCATGACCCGTCGCACTCACTTTTGCAGTCACTTGCGCACCCACCGCAGCCCGCAGTCGCGGCAGCGCGGCCTGACGCTCTTTGGCCTGATGTTCTGGGCCATCGTGATCGGCTTCCTGGCCTATGTGCTGGTGCGCGTGCTGCCTACGCTGAACGAATACGCCACCATCCAGCGCGCGGTGGAAAAGATCGCTGCCACGCAGCCGGCCACGGTGGCCGAAGCGCGGCAGGCCTTTGACCGCCAGCGCGACCTGGAGTACTCCATTTCGGCCATTACCTCGAAGGACCTGCAGGTGACGAAAGAGAACGACAAGGTCGTGATCAGCTTCGCCTACAACAAAGAGATCCCGATTTACGGGCCGGTGTTCATCCTCATCAAGTACGAAGGGCGCTCCAAGTAATCCCGATGGATGCCCGCCTCGAGTCGTTGCAACGCCGCCTGGGGCACCCCTTTTCCAGCGCCGCGCTGTTGCAGCGCGCACTGACCCACCGCAGTTTCGGCGCTGACCACAACGAGCGGCTTGAGTTTCTGGGCGATGCGGTGCTGAGTCTGGCGGTGTCTGACTTGCTGTTCGACCGCTTTTCCGGCAGCGATGAAGGCGACCTCACGCGCGTCCGAGCGCACTTGGTGCGTGAAGATAGTTTGCACCGCGCGGCACTGGGCCTGGGCCTGCCGGAATTGATCCGCATGTCCGAAGGCGAAGCTCGTGGCGGCGGCGCGCAGCGACCATCCATCCTGGCTGACGCCACCGAAGCGTTGATCGGCGCCGTCTTCACCGACGGTGGCTATGACCGTGCCCGGGCGCTGGTGCAGAGCCTCTTTGGCGAAGTGATTCAGGCCACTGAAGCCGAGAACTGGAGCAAGGACGCCAAGACCGAACTGCAGGAATGGTTGCAGGCGCGGCGCATCGCGGTGCCGGCGTACCGCATCACCGCCACCCACGGCCAAGCGCATGCGCAGACCTTTGAAGTCGAATGTGCGGTGCCGGCGCTGGGGCTTGCCGAGTTGGGCGAAGGCCGGTCGCGCCGCAGCGCTGAACAAGAAGCTGCGCGGCGCATGTTGGCGGCCTTGAAGGCCAGCGACAAACCCGGCGGTCCATTGCGATCATGAGCACCACAGAAGCCACCGCCGAGTCCGAAGCCACACCGCAGCGCTGCGGCCTGGTCGCCATCGTCGGCCGACCTAACGTCGGCAAGAGCACGCTGCTCAACGCCCTGGTAGGGCAGAAGATCAGCATCACCAGCAACAAGGCACAGACCACGCGCCACCGCATCACCGGCATTCGCACCGAAGCCGCGACGCAATTCGTGTTTGTCGATACGCCGGGTTTCCAACTCAAGCACAGTGCGGCGATGAACCGCACGCTCAACCGCACCGTGTTGTCGTCGCTGGGCGATGTCGATGTGGTGCTGTTCGTCTGCGAAGCCGGCCGCTTTGGCCTGCCCGACGCCAAGGTGCTGGCCCTTTTGCCCGAGGGCAAACCGGCGCTGCTGGTGGCCAACAAGCTCGACGCGCTGGCGCGCCGCCAGGACGTGTTGCCGTGGCTCAGGACCATGCAGGATCGGCACGCCTTTGCCGAGTTCATCCCTATGTCGGCGACGCGTGAAGCCGACGTGACGCGCCTGCTGGGCATCGTCCAGCCTTACCTGCCTGAACAGCCCTGGCTGTATGAAGAGGACGCGTTGACCGACCGCAGCGAGAAGTTCCTGGCTGGCGAAATGATCCGCGAAAAACTCTTCAGGCTCACGGGTGACGAGCTGCCCTACAGCTGCACGGTTGTCATCGAGAAGTTTGAAGAAGAAGGCACCATGCGGCGGATCGCCGCCAGCATCGTCGTCGAGCGCGACGCCCACAAGGGGATGGTCATTGGTGAAGGCGGTGAGCGCTTGAAGCGCATTGGCAGCGAAGCCCGCCAAGAGCTCGAACACCTGTGGCAGGCCAAGGTCTTCCTGGAGTTGTGGGTCAAGGTGCGTTCGGGCTGGGCTGACGACGAAGCCCACCTGCGCAGCTATGGCTACGAATAGGGCTGCAGCCCATCTACTGGCCTACGTCCTGCACCGCCACGACTGGAGCGAGACGAGCCTGATCGTCGAACTCTTCACCCGGGAACGCGGCCGCCTCGTGGTGGTGGCCAAGGGTGCGAAGCGGCCCACGTCCAACTTCCGCCCGGTGCTGTTGCCCTTTCAGCCCCTGCACGCGCTCTTGGGCAAGACACCCGCGGACGAGCAGGCCGAAGTGCTGACGCTGCGGGGTGCCGAATGGGCCGGCGGCCAACCGCTGCTGCAACCGGCAGCGTTGCTGAGCGGCTTCTACGTGAACGAGCTGCTGCTGAAACTGCTGGCGCGGCAGGACCCGCACCCGGGGCTCTTCGACGCCTATGCCGACACGCTGGCAGCCCTTGCGTCTGGCGCCGACGAAGCCACCGCTTTGCGGGCCTTTGAACTGATGATGCTGCGAGCACTGGGCGTGCTGCCCGACCTTGCCACCGCTACCCAAAGTGCCGGCACGCTGCGCGCCGACGGCCGCTACACGCTGCAGGCCGAGGCCGGTGTGGTGCCCGTTGCGGCGGGCGTTCAGGGTGCGCACTGGGTGGGCCTGGAGGCAGCGCTCACACACGGCAGCGCTGCCGCAGTGCGCCAGGCCTGCGCACCGGTGGTGGCGGGTTTGCGCGTGCCCTTGCGCGAGCTGCTTCACTATCATCTGGGCACCGTGAAGCTGCGAACACGCCAGGTTTGGCAAGATGTGCAAAAGCTCGCCGCCGCCATGCCTGTGGCTCAAGTTCGCCCATGAATCGCTGCCCATGAACCCACTCATCGCTCCGGGGACTGACCCTCGAAACGCGCGCAGCCACGCGGCGCTGTCAGTCAACGTCAACAAGGTCGCCTTGCTGCGCAATTCGCGCCACCTGGGCGTGCCCAGCGTGCTGAACGCAGCCACCTGGTGTCTGCAGGCGGGGGCTGATGGCATTACCGTGCACCCGCGGCCCGACGAACGCCACATCCGCCAGCAAGACGTGCACGACTTGGCCGCCTTGATGCGCCAGTGGCCGCAGGCGGACTACAACATCGAAGGCAACCCCTTTCAGAACCTGATGGCCTTTGTGCGCGACCTGCGGCCGCAGCAGTGCACCTTCGTGCCCGATGGCAAAGACCAGTTCACGTCCGACCACGGTTGGGACCTGGCAGCCGACGGCGACAGGCTGCGCCCGCTGATTGCCGAAGCGCATGCCTTGGGCGTGCGCGTCAGCCTCTTCATGGACCCGGTGCCGTCTGCAATGGCACTCGCCCGCGCTGTCGGTGCAGACCGCGTGGAGCTGTACACCGAGCCTTACGCCGCTGCCCATGGCAAGCCCGGGCAAGGCGCGCAGCTGCAAGCTTTTGCCGAAGCCGCGCAGGCCGCGCAGGCGCTGGGTCTGGGTGTGAACGCAGGGCATGACTTGAATCGCGACAACCTGGCGGATTTCCTGCATGCCGTGCCCGGCGTGCTTGAAGTGTCGATCGGCCACGCGCTGATCGCTGACGCGCTGGAACTTGGCCTGACCGAGACCGTGCGCGCCTACCAGCGCTGCATCCGCTTAGGTCAACCGGAAGCGGCCCCGTGATCGTCGGCATCGGCACCGACATCTGCGACATCCGCCGCATCAGCAGCACGCTGGAGCGGCGCGGTGAACGTTTTGCTGAACGGGTACTCGGCCCCGATGAACTGCGTGTCTTCCACGCCCGCAGCGCGCGCACGCCGGCACGCGGCGTGCGTTTTCTGGCCACGCGCTTTTCGGCCAAGGAAGCGTTCAGCAAGGCCATTGGCCTGGGCATCCGCAGCCCCATGAGCTGGCGCGCCTGCGAAATCCTCAATGAACCCAGTGGCAAGCCGTACGTCCAGCTGTCGGGCGTGTTGGCGGCGTGGTTCAACGCCAAGGGCTGGGCCGCACACGTCACCATCAGCGATGAAACCGACTACGCGGCGTCCTTTGTGGTCGTCGAAACCCGCGCTTCTTCAACTCTCACCACTCCATGAGCCTAACGAACAACATGCATGCACCTGTCGTGCTCGACATTGCGGGGACGACCCTGAGCAAGGCCGACCGGCAGCGCCTGAAGAACCCGCTCACCGGCGGCCTGATTCTCTTCGCACGCAACTGGGAAAGCCGGCTGCAGCTCACCGAGCTCACGTCGCAAATCAAGAAGCTGCGCCCCGACCTGCTGGTCTGCGTTGACCACGAAGGCGGCCGCGTGCAGCGCTTTCGCACCGACGGCTTCACGGCGCTGCCGGCCATGCAGGTGCTGGGCGACCTGTGGATGAAAGACCCGCTCACCGCCACCGACGCCGCCACCGCCACCGGCCACGTGCTGGCCGCTGAACTGCGGTCTTGTGGCGTGGACCTGAGCTTCACGCCCGTGCTGGACCTGGACCATGGCGGGAGCAGCGTGATTGGCGACCGCGCCTTCCACCGCGACGCACGCGTGGCCGCGCTGCTGGCCAAGAGCCTCATGCACGGCCTGTTGCGCGCGGGCATGGGCAACTGCGGCAAGCATTTTCCGGGTCACGGTTTTGTCAAGGCCGACAGCCACACCGCAGTGCCGGTGGACAAGCGCAGCCTGAAGTCGATCCTGGCCGACGATGCCAAGCCCTATGAGTGGCTCAGCACCAGCCTGACGGCCGTGATGCCGGCGCACGTGGTTTATCCCAAGGTGGACAGCCACCCGGCAGGCTTCTCGCCGCGCTGGCTCAAAGAAATCCTGCGCGGCCAGATGGGCTACACGGGCGCCATCTTCAGCGACGACCTGAGCATGGAAGGCGCAAGGCATCTCGAAGGTGGGAACCTGACTTACGCCGAAGCGGCGTCCGTGGCGCTCAATGCCGGTTGCGACATGGTGCTGCTGTGCAACCAGTCGGTCGATGGCGGGCAGGCGGTGGATGAACTGCTGGCCGACCTGCAACAGGCCGCTGCCGCTGGCCACTGGCACGCCGACCCCGACAGTGAACAGCGCCGCCACGCGTTGCTGCCACTGACACCGCCGCTGCCGTGGGACGAACTGATGCACGACCCGGTGTACCAGCGCGCGCTTGAACGTCTGCCTTGACTTCCGCCAATTGATGGCCTCGTCGGCCGACCAGAAACGCCTGCAGATGGCCGACATCGCGCGCCTCGCTGGCGTGTCGGTGTCCACCGTGTCACGCGCGCTCAACGGCAGCATGCTGATCAATGCCGACACGCGCGAACGCATTGGTCAATTGGCGCGCTCGCTCAACTACAGCATCAATCTGAGCGCGCAGAACCTGCGCCTGCAGAAAAACCAGACCGTGGCGGTGGTGGTGCCGTATGACGCGCAGTCGCGGCAGCACATCTCGGACCCCTTCTTCCTGTCGATCGTCGGCAGCCTGGCCGATGCATTGACCGACCGCGGCTACGACATGCTGTTGTCGCGCGTGGACGCCGAAGCGCTGGACAGCGCGGCGGCGCTATACGACAGCGGCAAGGCCATCGGCATCGTCATTATTGGCCAGTGGCGCCACCATGACCAGCTCAACGCACTGGCCGCGCGCAAGGTGCCGCTGGTGGTGTGGGGCGGGCAGTTGCCGCAGCAGCTGTATTGCACCGTGGGTGGCGACAACGTGGGCGGTGGTTTGCAGGCCACGCGCCACTTGCTGCAGCAGGGCAGGAAGCGCATCGTCTTTCTGGGTGACGCCCAACTGCCTGAGGTGCAACTGCGCCGCCAGGGCTATGTGCAGGCGTTGCTGGAGGCTGGGCTGTCGGCCGACTTGAGGCTGGAACTGCGGGTTCCCTTCGAGATCATTGCCGCGCGTGAAGCGCTGGACCGTTTGTGCGCCAGCCGGACGCGCTTTGATGCGGTGGTGGCGTGCAGCGATCTGCTGGCGCTGCAAGCCGTGCAAGCCGTGCGGGCCAGCGGCCGCGAAGTGCCGCGCGACGTGGCGGTGGTGGGCTATGACGACATGCCGCTGGCCACCTACAGCGACCCGCCGCTGACCACCGTGCACCAGCCCGTGGCGCTGGCTGGCGCCGAGTTGGTGGATGCTTTGCTGACACTGCTGCGCGGTGAACCCGCCGCGCCGCGCACGCTGCCAGTTCACCTGGTGGTGCGCGACAGTGCGCCGCTGAGCCTTTGAGCCTCTAAAGGCTGCCGGTCGATTGCAGCCCTACGCCAGCGGCGCCGGGGGCACTGAACAGTCCACGCGAATCCTTGTCTGTAGGGCACTGCAACGTTGTGGTGCACACCGCAGGTTTTCCCGGATATGCAATCGATTGCAATGCTTGTTCAATCCACGGTAGCGAACCCGTGCCCAAACCCAAATTGAAGGAGACAGACATGCCTGCCCGCCACTCGACTGCCGTGCTCACCGCCGTACCGACCGATTCCCCAACGCTGCGCCCTCTGGCCTTTGCGCTCAGCCTGGCCTTCGTGGCTGTTGGCGCAGCCCATGCGCAGACGGCACCGGCTGCACCTGTCGCTGCCGAGGCACCAGCCGCCGTGCAGGACAGCCTGCAACTCGACCGCATCGTCGTCACCGGCAGCACGGTGATGCGCAGCAAGTTCAAGCAAAGCGTGTCGGTGTCGCAGATCGACGGAGAACAGGTGCAGAAGGCTGTTGCGTCCAGCGCCACCGAACTGCTGCGTGCGGTGCCCGGCCTGCGCGCAGAGTCCACTGGCGGTGAAGGCAACGCCAACCTCGGTGTGCGCGGCTTGCCGATGTCTGACGGCGGCGGCCGCTACGTGCAGCTGCAGGAAGACGGCCTGCCCATCGTGCTGTTTGGCGACATGTCCTTCGCCACAGCCGACCAGTTCCTGCGCGCCGACTACGGCCTGGACACCATCGACGTGCTGCGCGGCGGCTCTGCCGCCACGCTGTCCACCAACGCATCGGGCGCCATCGTCAACTTCATCAGCAAGACCGGCAAGGAAGGCGGCGGCGCTGCGGGCCTGACATTCGGCCTGGGCTACAAACAGCAGCGTTTTGACTTTGCCTACGGTGGCTCGATCGGCAACAAGACCTACTTCCAGATCAGCGGCTTCCAGCGCCAGGGTGAAGGCGTGCGCACAACCAACGTCACGGCAGAAAACGGCGGCCAGGTGCGGTTGTCGCTGACCAAGGAATTTGACGGCGGCTACATCCGCGCCAGCTACAAGCACCTGTCCGACAGCACGCCCACATACCTGCCCGTGCCGGTGCGCCTGAACGGCAACAAGATCGAAGAGATCGCCGGTGTTGACCCGCGCAAGGCCTTCTTCATCGGCAGCAATTTTGCGCAAGACGTGGTCACCGACCGCAACGGCAACCGCCTGAACACAAGCCCCGCTGACGGCCTGCACGTGGACGTCGATTCCTTCGGCGTCGAAGCGCAGGTGCAACTGGGCCAGGGCTGGTCGGCCACCAATCGCTTCCGCCAAAGCAGCATCGGTGGGCGCTTCGTGGGCGTCTTCCCGGCTGGCGCGGCTGCCACCGACCCCGCCAACGGCGCCAACCGCTACACCGGCACCCCGCCGGTCTTCTCGGCCCACATCTTCAACACCGCGCTGGACGACATGGGCAACGTCTTCAACGACCTGCGGGTGCAGAAGAGCCTGGACCTGGGCGCCGGCAGCAAGCTCGGCTTCACGGCCGGCCTCTTCACCGGCAAACAGAAGGTGGCTCAGACTTGGTACTGGAACCGCTACAACATCGGCCTGAACGGCAACAACCCGGCGCTGTACGACAACGCAGGCGTGCAGACCAACCTGCCCGTGGCCGACGGCACACAAACCTGGGGCGGCTGCTGTGTACGCAACTTCAGCTACGACATCAACGCCACCGCGCCTTACGCTGCGCTGAGCTGGGACAACGGTCCGTTGACCGTGGACGGCAGCGTGCGCCGTGACGAACAGCGTGGCACTGGCTACTACATGGAAGACGTGGGCACCACCGGCGTGTGGGACCGCGCGGGTGCCACGCGCGTCAACTACAAGAGCAGCGCCAGCTCCTATTCGCTGGGCGCCAACTACACGCTGGGCAGCAACCTGGCCGTGTTTGCACGCGCCAGCCACGCCGCGTCATGGAAGTCGCCCGACCGCGTGTTGGGGGACTCGCGCGTGGCGACAGGTCTTGATCCGTATCCGGTCAACAAGATCGACCAGTTCGAAGGTGGCTTCAAGTACCGCCAGGGCGGCCTGTCGGCTTTCATCACGGCCTTCTTTGCCAAGACTGCAGAAGGCGCGGGCTTTGAGTTGACAACGCAGACGGTGAAGAAAAACGACTACGACTCCAAGGGTGTCGAAGCCGAACTCGCCTTCCGCGCCGGCGCTTTCCGGGTGGCTGGCGGTGCCACGCTGACAAAGGCCGAAATTACCTCCGGTGCCAACAAGGGCAAGACACCGCGACGCCAGGCCGACCTTGTCTTCCAGGTCTCGCCGTCGTACACCCTTGGCGACCTGGAACTGGGCGGCGCCCTCATCGGCACCACCAAGTCCTATGCGCAAGACGACAACCAGGTGGTGCTGCCGGCCTACGCGGTGCTCAACCTCTTTGCCAACTACCAGTTTGGCAACGCAACGGTACAAGTGGGCGTGAACAACGCGTTCAATACGATCGGCTACACCGAGGCAGAAGGCCAGGGCAACCTGACGAACAATCCGCTGTTTGTGGCGCGTTCCATCAACGGCCGCTCGGCCAAGGTGACGCTCAAGGTTGCCTTCTGACGCACCCGCTCATCGAGCCTGTTAGCCCGTAACTCCTGGACCGCCGATGATCCCGATCAAGCCGCATCTGTCCTTCTGGCAGATCGTCAACATGAACGTCGGGTTCTTCGGCATCCAGTTCAGCTTTGGCCTGCAGCAGGCCAACATGAGCCCGATCTATCAGTACCTGGGCGCCGACGAATCCAAGCTGCCGCTGCTGTGGCTGGCCGGGCCGATGACAGGTCTGCTGGTGCAGCCGATCATCGGCGCCTTGAGCGACCGCACGGTGTCGCGTTGGGGTCGGCGCACCCCGTACTTCCTGATCGGCGCCATCCTGTGCAGCCTGGGCCTGCTCTTCATGCCCTACAGCCCCACGCTGTGGTTTGCAGCCGGCCTGCTGTGGATCCTGGACGCCGCCAACAACGTGACGATGGAGCCCTACCGCGCGTACGTCAGTGACCGGCTCAACCGCAACCAGCATTCACTCGGGTTTCTCACCCAGAGCGCTTTCACGGGCCTGGCGCAGACGCTGGCCTACCTGGCGCCGAGCATCCTGGTGGCCTTCGGCATGAACAAGGACGCGGTGGGCGACAACCACATCCCGCAGGTGACTTTGTCGGCCTTTGTAATCGGCGCCATCCTGTCCTTCACCACCGTATGGTGGAGCGTGCGCAAGGTGCCTGAACTGCCGCTGTCAGAGGCTGAAAAAACTGAGCTGCGCGCCCGCCCGCGCGGCGTGGCTGCGACCTTCACCGACATCCTGGTGGCCATCAAGGAAATGCCGCCGGTGATGCGGCGCCTGTGGTGGATGAAGCTCTTCCAGTGGTACGGAATGATGTGCTACTGGATCTACATCGTGCCGTCGCTGGCGAAGACGATGTTCAACACCAGTGACGCAAGCACCGAAGGCTTTCGCGACGCAAGCCTGCTCAACGGCCAGATCGGCGGCTTCTACAACTTCGTGGCATTCCTCTCGGCATTCGCGATGATTCCGGTGGTGCGCAAGCTGGGTCCGAAAGCCGTGCACGCCTTCTGTCTGCTGGCGGCAGCGGCCGGCATGTGGGCCATTCCTGCCATCCAAGACAAGGCGCTGCTTTTCATCCCGATGCTGGGTGTCGGCCTGGCCTGGGCCAGCATCATGGGCAACCCGTATGTGCTGCTGGCCGGCAGCATCCCGCCCGAGCGTGCGGGCGTGTACATGGGCATCTTCAACATGTTCATCGTCATCCCCATGCTGATCCAGATGGTGACGTTGCCGCTGTTCTACCAAAGCCTGCTGGGCGGCCAGCCTGACAACGTGATCCGCCTCGCTGGCACATTGTTGGCCTGCGCGGCGGTGGCCGTGCTCTTCGTGGACACGCGCGCCAAAGCCGCCGCATGAAAAACCAGGTCCAGCTCATCACCTATGTGGACCGCCTGGGTGGCGGTGGCCTGGCCGACTTGCAGGCGTTGCTGACCGCGCCTGGATCAGCCCTGCACGGTGTGTTCGGTGCGGTGCACCTGCTGCCCTTTTTTCACCGCATCGACGGGGCAGACGCCGGCTTTGACCCCATCGACCATACGCAAGTTGATGCACGTCTGGGGGACTGGGCCGACATCAAGCGCCTTGCCGAGCACGTCGATGTGATGGCCGACGTGATCGTCAACCACATGTCCAGCGAATCGCCGCAGTTCCTGGACTTCTCAGAACGCGGTGAAGCCTCCGCCTTCAACGGCCTGTTCCTGAGCTTCGACGCCGTCTTTCCCCATGGCGCGACAGAGCGCGACCTGCTGGCGCTGTACCGCCCACGCCCCGGTCTGCCGTGCACGGTGACGACACTGGCCAACGGCCAAAGGAAGCTGCTCTGGACTACCTTCACGGCCACGCAGCTGGACATCGACGTGCTGCACCCGCAAGGCCGCGCCTACCTGCTGGGCATCTTGCAGACGCTGGCCGGCAGCGGCATCCGCATCGTGCGGCTGGACGCTGTCGGCTACGCCATCAAGAAGGCCGGCGCCAGCGGCTTCATGATGCCGGAGACCTTTGCTTTCATCGCTGAATTTGCGGCGCAGGCGCGCTCGCTCGACATTGAAGTGCTGGTGGAGATTCATTCGCACTACCAGCGCCAGATCGACATCGCGCGCCAGGTCGACTGGGTCTATGACTTCGCGCTGCCGCCTCTGGTGCTGCACGCGCTGTTCTTCGGCAGTGCCGAGCCGCTGAAACGCTGGCTGGGGCTGCGCCCGGAAAACGCGCTGACGGTGCTGGACACGCACGACGGCATCGGCATCATCGACATCGGTGCCGACCCGCAAGACCGCAGCGGTCGCCCCGGCCTGGTGCCACCTGCCGAGCTGGACGCGCTGGTGGAGCGCATTCACCTCAACAGCGGCGGCGGCAGCCGCAAGGCCACTGGTGCGGCGGCCAGCAATCTGGACCTGTACCAGGTCAATTGCACCTTCTACGACGCGCTGGGCCGCGATGCCACCGCCTACCTGCTGGCGCGTGCGATCCAGTTTTTTGTGCCCGGCGTGCCGCAGGTGTACTACGTGGGCCTGCTGGCCGGCGAAAACGACATGAGCCTGCTGGCCAGCAGCGGTGTCGGCCGCGACATCAACCGCCACCACTACGGCCGCGACGAAATCGATGCCGCTCTAAAGAAGCCGGTCGTGGCGCGCCTGCTTCAGCTTATTCGGCTGCGCAACGGACACCCGGCCTTTGGCGGCCGCTTTGCGCTGGCAGACAGTGACGACTCAACGTTGGCGCTGCGCTGGCAGCACGGTGAGCACGCGGCTGAGTTGCGCATCCACCTGCGGGACCACAGCCACAGGCTGGTCTTCAGCGACGGCACCGGTGAGCTGCGCGAGTTCAGCTTGACGGTCTGACAACGCTCCGGGCGGTGCTGCGCCAGCCACCGCCGCTTGGATCAGGTCGAGCGTTGTTGCTCGAAAGGCAGCTTGAGCTGCGACAGGTCTTTTCGCGTCTCCACCAGCACCAGCGGGCCATCGTCCACCAGCACATGGCGGCGCGGTTCGCGCGGCACGTGCACGGCAGGCGGCTCAGTCGCCAGAGCGGCGCGCACGGCGCTGATCTTGTCGGCGTCGGACTGCACCCATTGCAGGCCGGCCGAAGCCGCCAGCGAGGCCAGCGTGTCGGTCTGCAGCACGTAGGGCTCGGCGCGCACGGCGGCCACTTGGGGGGCTGCGGCCGAGGCTGACGAAAGCGCTGGGGCGGATGCGGATGCAGGTGCGGATGCAGATGAGGATGCGGGTGCGAGCGCTTCTGCCGCAGCAGGTGCCGGGTAGGGCGCCGCCACCAAGGCTGCGGGCTCGGGAGAAGCCGTCGGCGTGTCGATGGCTGCGGGCAGCGGCTGATGCTCTGCAGCTGTGACCACCGATCCGGCCTGCGTTTCGGGCATCGCGTTCAGCGCGGCGTGTTGCTCGCTGATGGGCTCGGATGGCGGCTCGGCCTGAGCGTCACGCGGGGTGTCGCGCTCGCGGTCACGGTCGCGACCACGGCCACGGCCACGGCGGCGGCCCCGCTCGCGCTCTGCACCGGGCTCGCCGGTTTCGCTGGCCACTGCCTCGGGCGCAGCGCCATCGGCGGGCTGCGGGTCGCCCGTGCCCGGGGCTGCGCCCGAGCCATTGCCGTTTGCCAGCGCCAGATTCTGCTGGCCGTTCTCACCAGTGCTGCCTTCGCCCCGGTCGCGTCCTCCACGCCGCCGCCGACGCCGGCCGTCGCGCGCTTCACCTTCGGGTGCGCCGCCTTCAGGAATGGGCACCGGAATGGTGTCCACAAACTGCTGCACCACGCCCGTGGCGTTGATCTCGTCGGGGCGTGCAGGCCTTTCGCTGCGCGGCCCACGGCGGCTGCTGTCGTTGCGGGTGTCTCCGCGGGTGTCGTTCCGCGGCGGGCGGGCTTCGCGTTCAGCTGGCGCAGCGCCTTCCATGGCAGGTGCACCGTCGGCCCGCGGACGACGGGCGTCGCGGTTTTCACGATCGCCTCGGCCACCACGTTCACCCCTGTCGCTGCGCGGGCCGCGGTCGGCGCCTCGGCCGCCGCGCTCGTTTCCACGCTCACCGCCACGCTCGTTGCGTTCACCACGCCGACCCTCACGTTTGTCCGCGGCAGGCGCCACCAGGGCGGCCCCTGCGGCCGCTGCGTCCACTCCCACGGCCGCAGGCGCCGGCACGGCCGCCGGCGCGGGTGCACCGCCCAGGATCTTCTTGACCCAGCCGAAAAAGCCGGACCCGGCCGCTGCCGGTGCCGCCACGGGCGCTGCTGCGGGTGCTGCCAAAACCGGCGGCGCGAGCACAGGCGCCACGGGCTTGGGCGCAGGCACCGGCGCTGCGGGTGCGGGGCCGTCGGGCAGCACTCCCTTGATCACAGGTTCCTGCTTGGCTTTGGGCTTTTCACGGCGCGTGATGCCGACCTCGTCGGACGGCTCTTCGATCATCGTGTAGCTGGCCTGCAGCCCTTCCAGGCGCGGGTCGTCGTGGCGCAGGCGCTCCAGCTTGTAGTTGGGCGTTTCGAGGTGCTTGTTGGGGACCAGCAGCACCGTCACGCGCTGCTTGAGTTCGATCTTGGTGATCTCGGTGCGCTTCTCGTTCAACAAGAAGCTCGTCACCTCCACCGGCACCTGCACATGCACGGCGGCGGTGTTTTCCTTCATCGACTCTTCTTGCACCATGCGCAGGATCTGCAGCGCCGAAGACTCGGTGTCGCGGATGTGGCCGGTGCCGTTGCAACGCGGGCAGGTGATGTGGTTGCCTTCGCTCAACGCCGGGCGCAGCCGTTGACGTGAAAGTTCAAGCAGGCCGAACTTGCTGATGCTGCTGAACTGCACCCGCGCGCGGTCGGACCGCAGGCCGTCGCGCAGGCGCTGTTCCACCTCGCGGCGGTTCTTCGACTCTTCCATGTCGATGAAGTCGACCACGATCAGGCCACCCAGGTCGCGCAGCCGCATCTGGCGCGCAATCTCGTCGGCGGCTTCGATGTTGGTGCGCGTCGCGGTTTCTTCGATGTCGCTGCCGCGGGTGGAGCGCGCCGAGTTCACGTCGACGCTGACGAGCGCTTCGGTGTGGTCGATGACGATGGCGCCGCCGCTGGGCAGGTTGACCGTTCGGCTGAAGGCCGTTTCGATCTGGTGTTCGATCTGGAAGCGGCTGAACAGCGGCGCGTCGTCCCTGTAGCGCTTCACGCGATTGGCCGTTTCCGGCATCACGTGGTTCATGAACTGCTGCGCCTGCTCGAAGATGTCGTCGGTGTCGATCAGGATCTCGCCGATGTCCGCGGTGAAGTAGTCGCGGATGGCGCGGATCACGAGGCTGCTTTCCTGGTAGATCAGAAATGCGCCCTTGCCCGCCTTGGACGCGCCGTCGATGGCGTCCCACAGCTTGAGCATGTAGTTCAGGTCCCACTGCAGCTCTGCGGCACTGCGGCCGATGCCGGCGGTGCGGGCGATCAGCGACATGCCCTTTGGATAGTCGAGCTGCTCCAGGTTTTCCTTCAGCTCTTCGCGCTCTTCGCCTTCGATGCGCCTGCTGACGCCGCCGCCGCGCGGGTTGTTGGGCATCAGCACCAGGTAGCGGCCGGCCAGACTGACAAAGGTCGTCAACGCTGCGCCCTTGTTGCCGCGTTCTTCCTTTTCCACCTGCACCAGCAGGTTGTCGCCTTCGCGCACCACGTCCTGGATGCGCGCGTTCTTGACGTCGGCGCCTTCGCGGAAGTAGTTCTTCGAGATTTCCTTGAAGGGCAGGAAGCCGTGGCGGTCTTCGCCGTAGTCGACAAAACAGGCTTCGAGGCTGGGCTCCACGCGCGTGATCAGCGCCTTGTAGATGTTGCCCTTGCGCTGTTCGCGCCCTTCGATCTCGGTTTCGAAGTCGACGAGTTTTTGCCCGTCCACGATGGCCAGGCGGCGCTCTTCGGCCTGCGTGGCATTGATCAGCATGCGTTTCATGTGCACTCCAGTGCTGCGCCGTCCCCAAGCTGGGGCGGCGCGGTCTTACACACGATGCACGAGAGACGGGACTGAACCGTTGACGCGAAATGCCCTGGACTGCGCGACCTGCGGCTAATGCCGTGGGTCTTGGGAGCGCAGCGTTGGCGCGTGCCGGCGGGCTTGTGTGGCAGCGGCTGCGTCCGTCAACCCGAAGCCTTGCCGCGGATCACGCGGCAAGGCTTCCGCCCCGGCCGCGCCGGCAATGTGCCGGGGCCTTGGGGAGCGGTGGTGGGTGGACGGGGGCGACATGGACTGCAACGACGTGCCTGCTTGGGCGGGCCTCAGGACGGCGGGTCAGCCACTGCTTTTGCAGCGACAGCGGGCCGGGCCTGACACCTTGAATTTTCGGGGCTTCGGCTAAAGCGAAGCGGGGTTCTGTTTCGACTCTCTGCCACCTGCTTGTGGGGCCCGCCTTGTCACATGGGAACAAGGCCGACAGCGCCGCGTGCGGGTGTTGCATCACCTCTTTTGGCTGGCACGGTCACAAATGCGAACAGCGCCTGCCTTTCCACGATAGAGCCGCAGCCACCCGCGTAAACTCCGAAAAATCAAGCACTTACAGCCTAAACGTGGAGTTGCGGAGTATAGCGGTCAAACAACCGGCCCCCCCTGGTCGCGGTCTGGACACGGCGGCTGCGGTCCCGTTGGCCGCTCGCATGCTGACCGTCGACGCCGAGTCTGCGGGCCAGCGGCTGGACAACTACCTGATCCGGTTGCTCAAGGGCGTGCCCAAGACGCATCTATACCGCGTCATCCGCTCAGGCGAAGTGCGGGTCAACAAGGGCAGGGCTGGCGCCGACACACGCGTGGCAGAAGGCGACCTGATCCGCGTGCCGCCGATGCGCCTGGCTGCGCCCAGCAGCGCACCGCCGGCGCCAGCGCGGGAGTTTCCGGTGTTGCTGGAAGACGATCACCTGTTGGCCATCGTCAAACCCGCCGGCGTGGCGGTGCATGGCGGCAGCGGCGTGAGCTTCGGCGTCATCGAGCAGTTGCGCCAAGCTCGGCCCGAGGCAAAGTTCCTGGAACTTGTGCACCGGCTCGACAGGGAAACCTCCGGTGTTCTGTTGCTGGCCAAGAAGCGCAGTGCGCTGACCGCGCTGCAAGACCAGTTTCGCGACCGCAACACCGGCAAGATCTACGCGGCGCTGGTCTTCGGCGCTTGGCCGGCCAAGCTGAAGGTCATCGACCAGCCGCTGCACAAGACGCTGGACGCGGCCGGTGAACGCCATGTGCGGGTGGTGTCGCCGGCGCATGAAGACGGGCGGCGGTCCATCACGCTCGTGAAGATAGCGCGCAGCTTTGTAGGCCTGACGCTGCTGGACGTGACGCTGAAGACCGGCCGCACGCACCAGATCCGCGTTCACCTGGCTTCCAGCGGCCACCCGATCGTGGGCGACCCGAAGTACGGCGACTTTGCACAGAACAAGGCCTTCGCCAAGGCGCGGGCCTTTGCACGCATGTTTCTGCACGCGCGTGAACTCAGTTTCGACCACCCGGCCACGGGCGACCGCATCACGCTGACCGCGCCCTTGCCCGCAGAGTGCCAGGCGCTTTGCGAGAAACTCCTGCCTCTTTGAATCAGCCCGCGATCCATGGCCCGCAGTTTTGACCTCATAGTTTTCGATTGGGACGGCACGCTCTTTGACAGCACCATGCTCATCGTGCGCTGCATTCAGTCGGCCTGTCGCGACCTCGGCGTCACGGTGCCGAGTGACGCCGATGCCGCTTATGTCATCGGCCTCGGCCTGCACGATGCGCTCCAGCACGCCGTGCCCGGGCTGCCGCCCGACCGCTACCCGGAGCTGGGTGGCCGCTACCGCCACCACTACCTCGCCAGCCAAGACGAGCTTGTGCTGTTCCCCGGCACGCTTTCCATGCTGCAGGCGCTGAAAAGTCGCAACCATTTTCTGGCTGTGGCCACCGGCAAGAACCGGCGTGGCCTGGACGATGCGCTGGCGCATTCCCAACTGCAGGGCATGTTCGACGCCACGCGCACGGCGGATGAAACCGCCGGCAAGCCAAACCCGCTGATGCTGCAGCAGCTGATGCAGGAACTGGGCGTGGCGCCAGAACGCACGCTGATGGTCGGCGACACCACGCACGACCTGATGCTGGCGCGCAATGCCGGCACCGCTTGCGTCGCCGTCAGCTACGGTGCGCACGAGCCCGAGTCCTTTGCCGAACACGGGCCGCTCTTCGTCGCACACAGCACCGACGAGCTGCAGCGCTGGCTGCTGGCCAATGGCTGAGCTGCCCGGCCCGCCCGCAGCTGCTGCGTCGCCCGAGCCGCTGTGTGCATCCACCGACCTGGCTGAGCGTGGCCGGGCCTGGGTCTGGGATGTGCTGCAGTACGGTCGGCCGGCGCGTGCCTTTGCGATGCGCTTTGACGGCGCAGTGGTGGCGTACCTGAACCGCTGCGTGCACGTGCCCACCGAGATGGACTGGCAGCCGGGCGAATTCCTTGACGTGGACAGGCGCTGGATCCTGTGCTCGATCCACGGCGCCAGTTACGAGCCCGCCAACGGCCGCTGCGTCGGTGGCCCTTGCGGCAGCGGCCGTTTGACGCCAGTGGGCGTGCATGAGCAGCGCGGCCAGGTGTATTGGTATCCTTCCAGGGACATCCGGCCGGTGCTTTTCGATGACCCATCGATCGCACCCGCCGACGAAAGCCCGCCATGAGCACCCCCGAAGAAAACCCACCGCCTGCGTCTACTGCACCTTCTGCGCCCCCTGCGTCGGCTCCCGCCTCTGAAACCCTGACCGTCACGGCAGCCGCTGCGCTGGCCGCACAAAAAGCGGCCGATGGCAGGACCGCCGAACCCCGTGCGGGCCTGGAAGCCTCGCTGGAACGTGTGGCAACGCTGCTCATCCGCCACCAGCAGGCCGACCGCCGCTGGCGCGTCTTCTTCCGCCTGGCCTGGCTCGGCCTGGCGCTGGTGGTGCTGTGGCTGGCCACCGTCGGCCGCATGGCGCCGTCGTCACCCAGCACGCCGCACACGGCGCTGGTGGAAGTGCGCGGCGAGATCGCGGCCGAAGGCGAAGCCAGCGCCGAGGTGCTGGTGGGTGCGCTGAAAAGTGCTTTTGAAGATGCCGGCGCGCAGGCCGTGGTGCTGCGCATCAACTCACCCGGCGGCAGCCCCGTGCAGAGCGGGATCATCCACGACGAGATCAAGCGCCTCAAGGCCAAGCACAACAAGAAGGTCTATGCCGTGGTGGAAGAAATGTGCGCCTCGGGTGCCTACTACATCGCCGTGGCGGCCGACGAAATCTACGTCGACAAAGCCAGCATCGTCGGCAGCATTGGCGTGCTGATGGACGGCTTTGGTTTCACGGGGCTAATGGACAAACTCGGTGTCGAGCGGCGGCTTATCACCTCGGGCACCAACAAAGGCATGCTCGACCCCTTCAGCCCGGTCAACCCGCGCCAACTGCAGCTGGCCAAAGCGATGATCGAACAGATTCACGGCCAGTTCATTGCCGTCGTCAAGGAAGGCCGGGGCAACCGGTTAAAGGAAGGACCGGAAACCTTCTCGGGCCTGTACTGGAACGGCGAAGAAGCCGTCAAGCTGGGTCTGGCCGACGCCACCGGCAACCTCGACTTCGTGGCCCGCGAAGTCATCAAGGCCGAAGAGATCATCGACTACACACCGCACGACAACGTGGCTGAACGGCTGGCCAAGCGCTTCGGCGCCAGCGTGGGTGCGGGGATGGTGAAGGCGCTGCGCGGCATCGCCCCGCTGCGGTGAAGGCGCCTTTGTCGGAGCCCGTGGCAGTGCGGTTGGCAGAACGATTGGCACTGGCCGCCCAGTACCTGCTGCCCAAGCAGGCGCTGACAGCCCTTGCCGGGCTTGTTGCGCGCTGGCAGGGAGGCAGCGCGACGACGGCGCTGATTCGCTGGTTCGTCGTGAAATACGGCGTCAACATGGCCGAGGCGGCGGATGCCGACCCTGCCGCGTACAAGACCTTCAACCTCTTCTTTACCCGCGCGTTGCGCGACGGCGCGCGGCCCCTTGCGCAGGCCGACCTGCTGTGCCCGGTGGACGGCGCCATCAGCCAGTTTGGCCGCATCGACGGCGAGCGCATCACCCAGGCCTTCGTTCAGGCAAAACGCCACGACTACAGCGCTACCGCATTGCTGGGTGGCGACGGCGCGCTGGCCGCGCACTTTCACAGTGGCCACTTCGCCACGCTGTACCTGAGCCCGAAGGACTACCACCGCATCCACATGCCTTGCAGCGGGCGCTTGCTGCGCATGATCCACGTGCCGGGGGATTTGTTCTCCGTCAACCCGGCCACGGCGCGCGGCGTGCCGGGCCTCTTTGCGCGCAACGAGCGGGTCGTGTGTATTTTCGAAGGGGCGGATGGCAGGCCCTGGGCGCTGGTGCTGGTGGGCGCCACCATCGTCGGCAGCATGGCCACGGTGTGGCACGGCGTGGTCAACCCGCCGCGGCCGGGCACGGTGCGCGAATGGGCGTACCAGGATCAGCGCATTCAACTCGCGGCCGGTGCCGAGATGGGCCGCTTCCTGCTGGGCAGCACGGTGGTGCTGCTGTTCCCCGCCGGCCCCTTGGCTTTCAACCCGGCCTGGCAACCGGGCGGCGCGGTCCGCATGGGCCAGTGCATGGCCAGTTTCTTGCCGCCTCCCGTGTGAGCTTTGCGGTCAACCCGCGCGCTTCGGGTTGGGCCCGAGTGCTGCTGTGGGTGGTGCCGCTCTTGTGGTCCACCAACTACATCATCGCCCGGCTGGCCGACGGCCTGATTGCCCCGCATGCGCTGGCGCTGGGGCGCTGGGCGCTGGCTGCCTTGTTGCTGCTGCCCTGGGTGGGGCGCGGCCTGTGGGCACAGCGTGCCGTGCTGCGCCGCGAGTGGCTGCACCTGCTGGTGCTGGGCTTCTTTGGCATGTACATCTGCGGCGCCTGGGTCTACCTGGCCGGACGCAGCACCAGCACCACCAACATTGCGCTGATCTACGCCGCCACGCCGATGGCGATCGTGGCCGCGAGTTCGCGCGTGCTGCATGAGCGCATGAGCAGGCCGCAATGGACCGGAGTGGTGCTGGCACTGCTGGGCCTGCTGTTCATCATCGCCAAGGGCGACCTGTCGCGGCTGCTGGCCGTGCAGTGGGTGGCGGGTGACGCCTGGATCACGGCCGCCGCAGCCAGCTGGACGGCGTATTCGGTGTTGCTCAAGCGCTGGCCGTCGGCGCTGGGGCCGGGTGAACGGCTGGTGGCCATCATCGGCGGGGGGGTCGTGGTGCTGCTGCCCACGACGCTGCTGGAAGCCGCGCTGACCGCCACGCCGGTCTTCGGGCCGGGTGCGGCCGGTTTGGTGTTGCTGGCGGCGGTGGTGCCTGGTGTGCTGTCGTACGGCGCCTATTCACTGCTGCAGCGTGAACTGGGCGCTTCCCGCACGGCCATGATGCTGTACCTGGCGCCGGTTTATGGTGCGCTGCTGTCATGGCTGGTGCTGGGCGAGGTGCCGCACTGGTACCACGCAGTCGGCGCGGCCATGATCCTGCCCAGCATCTGGCTTGCTACAAGGCCGCCGGCGCCAGCGTCATCAACGTCATCAGCCTCATCAGCGTCTTCAACCAAATAGCCCCGGCGCGCGCTGCGGGTCTTCGTCTTGACTGTAGAAGCAGTTGGGGCACACCGCGCGGTAGCTTTCGTTGCCTCCGATCATGACCTGCTCGCCTTCCTTCACGCGCCGGCCCAGCGCGTCGACACGCAGGTTCATTGACGCCTTGCGCCCGCAGGCGCAGATGGTCTTCATCTCTTCCAGGTCGTCAGCCAGCGTCAGCAATGCGGCGGCGCCAGGGAAGGCATCGCCGCGAAAGTCACTGCGCAGGCCATAGCAAAGCACCGGCACCGGCCGCTGGTGCGCCAGGCCGTGCAGCTGCCTCACCTGGGTGGGTGTCAGGAACTGGGCTTCGTCGATCAGCAGGCAAGCGACGCCCTCGCCCAGCCAGTCGGCGTCGAACACCGTGTCAGCGCCGAAGGTCTCGGCGGACCGCTGCAAGCCCAGCCTGGACGCGATGACGCCACTGCCCGCGCGGTCGTCATGCGCGGCCGTGAACATGCGCACGCGCATGCCGCGCTCTTCGTAGTTGTGCGCGGCCTGCAGCAAGGCGGTGGACTTGCCGGCGTTCATCGCCGCGTATCGAAAGTAGAGTTTGCTCATCAAAAACGGGTCCTCGTGGCCCCGTTGATTCTGGCTTCTGCGCCGCGCCGGGCCCGCCTGCGCCTAAAGCGCCGGAATGCGCAGCGACTGCCCCGGGTAAATCTTGTCCGGGTGGCTCAGCATCGGCTTGTTGGCTTCGAAGATCGTCGGGTACTTGTTGGCGTCGCCGTAAAAATGCTTGGCTATTTTGCTGAGGTTGTCGCCGCTGACGACGGTGTAGTACTGCGCCTCGGGTTCGGGCGTCACGACGGTCATCATGTCGTTGACGGCCGACACGCCGGCCACGTTGCCGCAGCACAGCAGGATCTTTTCTTTTGTTGCCTGGTCATCGACCTGGCCGGCGACCGTGACGGTGGACGTGTCTGCATCGAAGCGCACGTCGAGGGTGTGGCCAGGCAAGCCTTGTGCGTTGATGTACGCCACGATCGAGTCGCCTGCCGCCTTGCTCAGCGCAGCCACGTTTTCAGCCGTCGGCGCGCTTTTCACCGCTTCTTGCGCTGCCTTGGCTTCGCCGCGGCCGAAGAGCTTTTCGCCGGCTTCCTTGATGAAAGACATCAGACCCATGTGGGACTCCTGCACTTGTTGGGGGATGACTATGGTGCAGCGCCTGCACCTGGTTCTGCCTAGCCTGGAGAATGATCCTGATGTAGGACACAGGCCCGCCGCACGGCGTCAAGCCTTCAGCAAACCATGCGTTTCGATGAAGCCGACCACCTCGACCAGCCCCAGGTGCGTGCGCAGGTTGCACATCACATAGGGCCGCGCGCTGGCCCATGCTGGCCGCATGCGCCGCGTGTCGGCTTCCATCACATCCAGGCTGGCGCCGACGTAGGGCGCGAGGTCGATCTTGTTGATGACGAGGAGGTCGCTCTTGGTGATGCCGGGGCCGCCCTTGCGCGGGATCTTTTCACCAGCGGCGGTGTCTATGACGTAAATCGTCAGGTCGCTCAGCTCAGGGCTGAAGGTGGCGGCCAGGTTGTCGCCGCCGGATTCGATGAAGACGATGTCGGCGTTGGGAAACTTTTCCAGCATGCGGTCCACGGCTTCGAGGTTGATCGAAGCGTCTTCGCGGATGGCGGTGTGCGGGCAGCCGCCGGTTTCCACGCCCATGATGCGTTCGGCGTCCAGCGCGCCGGCCACCGTCAGCAGGCGCTGGTCTTCCTTGGTGTAGATGTCGTTCGTGATGACCACGATGTCCCAGCGCGCACGCATGGTCTTGCACAGCATCTCGACCAGCGTCGTCTTGCCCGAGCCCACAGGCCCTCCCACGCCGACGCGCAGTGGTGGCAGGCGCTTCGTACGGCCGGGGACGCGGTGCAGGGGGCTGGATTCAGTCGTCATGATCGGAAGAGCCTTGAGTACTGGGTTTCGTGTTGCGCGGACAGGACCGCGAGCATGGGCGCGAAAGCCTGGCGCTCTTCGTCGGGCAGGGCCAGTGCGGCGGCGACAGTGGCCGGGATGTCGGCTGCCAATCGTGCCAGCAAACGCTGTGCAGCCGCCTGACCCAGCGGCACGGCCTTCATCGCTGCCTGCGCCATGTTTTCGGCCCAACCCCAGGCGAAGCACAGCAGTGCGTCGTGAGCGTTCGCGCCCGCCAGCGTAGTGGCCAGCGCAAAGGCGGTGGGCCACAGCGGCACCGGTTGCAGGGCGGCCAGCGTGGTGATGCGTTCGTCGCTGCCGTGCATGCCGTTGCGCAACCAGTCCACCAGCGACCGGCCCATCTGTTCGGCCTGCGCGCGCTGCTCGGCGGTTTCTCGGGTCTGGTGCAGCCAGTGGTTGATGCCTTGCAGCCGCGCCGCGTCGTGCACCGCCCAGGCAGCGCAGGCCTGCGCCAGCGCCGGCAGGTCGGCGCGAGCCAGGCTCAACTGCAGCTGGGCCACCAGCCAGTCGCCGGCGTGGGCTTCCGTGCGCACGAGGCCAGCTTCGACGGCGGCTTCAAGGCCTTCGGAGTAGCTGAAACCGCCCACCGGCAACGCCGGTGAGGCCAGCCACATCAGCTGCAGCCGGGTGGCTGCGCCGGGCCCGTCACTGGCGATGGTCACCGTAGCCCGTGATCGTGATCGTGATCGTGATCGTGATCGTGATCGTGATCGTGTTTGTGGTCGTGGCCACAACCTGGGCCATGCACGTGTGGCGCGGGTGCCGCGTGGATGGGGATGGGGATGGGGATGGTGGCGCGTGCCGTGGGTGCGGTCGGTGCGGCATGCGTGTGACCGTGGCCGTGGTCGTGGCCATGGTCATGCGCACCGCCGGCCGCTGCGTAGGCGCCTGCTTCGGGCTCGAATGCGGCAGCCTCTTCAGTCACGATCAGGTGCATCGCACGCAGCATGCCCGCCAACACATGATCGGGTTCGAGCTTCAGATGGTCGGCCTGCAGTTCCAGTTGGACGTGGCGGTTGCCCAGGTGGTAAGCCGCGCGCAGCAGGTCGAAAGCGCTGCCGTGTTCCGGGCAGTGGCGCACCACCAGCACGGCCTGCGGCGCTGCCTTGACGACGACGAGCGAGCCGTCCTCGGTCAACAGTGCGTCACCGCCGCGCACCGACGTGCCACGCGGCAGGAAGATGGCCAGCGCCCGGCCGGCAGAGTCGGTGGCGTCGAAGCGACTCTTCTGGCGCACGTCCCAGTTCAGTTCCACAGTGGCAGCGCGTTTCAGCAGCACGGCAGCCAGGCCGCGTGAACCGGGGATGAGCTTGTTGACGGTGATCATGGTGGGCTTGTGGTTGGTAGTGGCGCAAGTTAGTATAACGTTCGTTATAACGTCGAGAATTGACCATGACCACACTCAAGCTCACCCAGATCGGCAACTCCGTCGGCGTGATCCTGCCCAAGGAAGTACTGGCGCGGCTGAAGCTGGAGAAGGGGGACACGGTGTTTGTGGTTGACGCGGCCAATGGCGTGACGCTCACGCCTTACGACCCCGCTGTCGACGAACAACTCAAGGCGGGTCGCGCCTTCATGCACGAGTTTCGCGACACCTTCCACCAACTGGCCAAATGAGCTGGCGCTGGGTTGATCGGCGTGCGCTTGAATTGCTGCACGACGAGAGCATTGCCGAGCATGGCGGTTTGCCAAGCCTGCGTGATGAAGGCCTGCTCGAATCGGCTCTGGCGCGGCCACTGAATCTGCCTGCATGTGGCGAGCCCGATGCGGCCGAGCTGGCCGCTTCTTACGGGGTGGGGCTGGCCAAGAAC
Source organism: Rubrivivax sp. (assembly GCA_043716775.1). Classification (GTDB taxonomy): domain Bacteria; phylum Pseudomonadota; class Gammaproteobacteria; order Burkholderiales; family Burkholderiaceae_C; genus Rubrivivax. The sequence continues at coordinate 420 of JAYSYB010000504.1, read as the reverse complement.
CATGCTTTCGTCGATGGCAACAAGCGCGTCGCCTTCCTCGCTGTAGGCTTGTTCCTGGCGCTGAATGGTTACCGACTGGTGGCATCGCAGGCTGAAGCAACGCTGACGATGCTTGCTGTCGCCGCCGGCACCCTTGACGAAGCCGGGTTCGCGGCCTGGCTGCGCGACCACACTCAACGTCGCCGTTAGAACAAGAAGTACTTCTGCGCCAGTGGCAGCACTGTTGCCGGTTCGCAGGTCAACAGCTGGCCATCGGCCCGCACGCGGTAGGTCTGCGGGTCAATCTCCATCTTCGGCAGGTAGTTGTTCAGCACCATGTCCTGCTTCTTGACGCGGCGGCAACCGTGCACGGCCGACAGGCGCTTTTTCAGGCCGAGCTGGTCGCCCAGTTCGTTCTGAATCGCGGTCTGGCTCATGAAG
>JAYSYB010000503.1:0-10694 GCA_043716775.1 Rubrivivax sp. | reverse complement strand
CTGAGCTTTTTCAGGTGTTCGCCTAGGCGTTCCAGTTGCGCCGGCGTGGTCATCGCTGCGGCGGCGCTGGCGGCCGCCGACACGGTCTTGGTCGTGGTTTTGCTCATGCTGCCACCTCCACCATCGTGGTGGTGAACAGATGCTCGTAGACGGCCAAGTCACGCACTTCGACCTCGCGCGGCAGATCCACGTTCGCCGTGTTCTGCGGGGGGCGTTTGCCGTGGCGTTGCCGCACGTTGCGCGCCACAGCTCCCGGACCGTGCTCGGGCTGCACGTTCAGTTGCGCCCGGCCGGCCAGCACGGGGTGCTCGGCCACCACGGCGCCGCGGTAACGAATGACCCAGTTGCCGCCCTGGCGCACCACCTGCACGGTCTTGCCGATCAAGGCGAACGGCACCGAGTAGCGATTGCCTTCGATAGACACCAGCCAGTCGTCAGCCACCATGCGCTCGCGCACCATCGCGTCCAGGAAGCTCGGATGGCCGGCCGTGGGTGCCAGGGCGCGGGCTTCCTCGGCAAACCGCTCGATCGGGCGCTGGTGCGTGGTGCCGTGGTCGCGCACATCGGCCACTTCGATTTGCCAGGCCGCCAGCTGCGCGTTGAAGTCCTCCAGGTCGAGGAACTGGCGGCCGGGAGCAAAGTTGCGCTTGACGTACTTCACGCCCGATTCGACCTTCCTTTTGGTCTGAGCGCGGTAAGGCTGGCACAGCCGCGGCGTGAAGCCCCAGTGCGCGGCGAACGCAGCGAACGTGGGGTTCAGGCGCGCTCGGCCTTCGCTGGTGCCCAGCACCACGGTGCGCATGCGGTCGTACAGCAGGAACTCGCAGCGCCCGCCGAAGTGCGCGAACGCCGCCTCGTGCGCAGCCAGCAGGTCAGGCATGCGCTCGCGCAAGTAACCCATCGCAAAACCGCGGCGGCTGTAGCCCAGCGTCATGAAGAACACGTGGATCTCGGTGCGAACACTGCCCAGGCGCACCGTGACCTGGCCCCAGTCGCACTGCGCCTGCTCGCCAGGGCCTGTCTCGAAGCGGCGCTGCGTCAAGGACGCCACTGACGCCTCAAGCCGCAGCGGCACCACCGCCCGACGCACGATCACGTAGCTGCCTGTGAATCCGCGCTGCAGGCGCAGCTCCTGCCACAGGATGCGCGCCGAATAGTTAACCTCGGGCGCGCGCGCCGCGAGCCACTCACGATGCGCATCGAGCAGGCTGCCCGCCGCCTCACGGCTATACGGGCGCCAACACTCCTGTTGCAAGCACGTGCGCACCGTCTTGCGATCCAGATCGAGCTCGCGCGCGATCGCCGAGATGCTCAGCCCCTGCGAGCACCGCTCATGTACTGCCTCCCATTGCTGTAACCCAAGCACCGGCTCCTCCGTGTCCTGTGTGAACACGGGCACGGTAGCCGCCGCGCAGTCCGGGGCCCTCGGGCCCTGGACTGCGCAACCTTCGATCGCTGCTGCGATCCCTTGAACTTCCTCTTCCATCGTCTGCTCCTTGGCGTTGATGGGTGAGGAAAATTCGACGACCACAACTGGGGATTATTGGAAGACCACTGACATGCGGACGGACTTCGTGCTGACGCCCTTAGCAAACTCTGTATGCCCGGCAATCGGAGCGGGACGCAGGGCTGGTGTGTCACTCCGATCGCGGCTGTCGCGCTTGACTCGGCTTGGAGCGCCACGGTGGCCCGAGGCAGCCCCCACCTGTTCTTAATTGCCATGCGGAAGATCGCCGACTTGCTCAACGTCCGCTACATTGGGCGCCGTGATGGTCACCGTGTGTACCAAGCAGCTTTTGGCGTCTACGCCGATGTGCGCCTTCATCCCAAAGAACCACTGGTTGCCCTTCATGGTCTGGTGCATTTCCGGGTCCAGCTCACCTTCGGCGTTCTTCGTCGAGCTGGGTGCAGCGATGAATGTGGCGTCCACGATGCTTCCGCGCTTGAGGAGCAACCCCTTACGCGCCAACTGCGCGTTGACTACCTTGAGCACGTCGTCGGTCAGATCGTTGCTTCGAGCAGGTTCCGGCAGTTCAAGATGGTCGACTCGTCTGGGATCGCCTCGGTCAGGCTAAGACGGGCAAAGGTGCGCAGCGAGGCGATTTCATGCAGTGCCTCCTCAATCGCCAGGTCACTCAGCGCAAACCAGTTCTGAATCAGGTGCACCCGTAGCGTCGACTCAAGTGCGTACGCCCTCCGGCCACGACCGGCCACCGGGTAATGCGGTTCGATGATCTTAAGCAGCGCCTTCCACGGCACCACCAGCTCCATCTCCTTCAGGAACGCCTCGCGTCGAGTCTTCTTCCTTTTACCGGCGTACTCCGCGATGACAAAACTGATCTGGCTCATCGCAGCTCGTTGGCATCATAAACGCCCCGCGGCAGGCTCGGTGGACTTATTCGAACCTTCCCTAAAAGCTCACGACAGCGGAGGCATCGATTTTGCGTGGCACTGCGGGTTTGTACCTGCATCGTGTGACAGATTAGTTGTTTCTTCCTATACTCTTAAGAGGAATTTTTAACCCGCAATGTTGTCTTCGGCCGGTGCCATCGACAAAAACAAGAAAGCCGACGGATGTTCCTGCAAGCTGGCGTACTGCCACGCACGCCTTTATGTGTCGCCCTTCTAGCGTTCTTGTCTCCTCTCTCTGCGTTAGCACAGAGCTCAGGCGCTCTCAGCGAAATATCGGCGCGGCGCTTCGAAGTACGCGGAAACGCGCTGCTCACTTACCAGCAAGTCGATGATGCGGTGGGGCGCATCCCGGCCAGCCTGACACTCACCGAAATTAACGCAGCAGCTGCACGGCTGCAGCAGGCCTATCGGCGCGCTGGCTATGGCGCTGTGGTAGTCATCGTCCCGGAGCAGACTATCGGTGACGCGGTCACGCTGCTGGTGATCGAGGGCAAGCTGCGGCAGCGGGTAGTGGCTGGCAACAAGGAGTTCAGTGTTGAAAATGTGCTGCGCGGTCTGCCCTCGCTGCAGTTGGGCGAGACACCTCGGCTCGATACCCTTGACCGCGAACTCCTGATGGTCAACGAGAATCCCGCCAAGTCGGCGCGGGTAATTTTTCAGCCAGGGGCACAAAGCAGTGACGTCGAAGCACTGGTGGTGCTTGAGGAGCAGCCGACCGCGCAGTGGCAACTCTCTCTGGACAACACCGGCAACGCCAGCACTGGGCGCTTGCGCACCTGGGCGTTCTACCAAAATGCCAACGTCGGCGACAGCGATGCAGTCTTTGGCCTGCGCGCTGGCACCTCCCTGACACGTCCGTCGCAAGTTGCGGTGCTGTCGAGCACGATGCGTGTCCCTCTTTACTTGCACAAGACTTTTCTGGAAGCGTCGCTGGTTGCATCCAACACGCGCGCGTCAACCAACACCACCCCTGCAGGCGACCTGCGCTTTTCCGGCAGGGGCCTTGCCATTGGCGGCCGTGCGGTGTGGCTGCTGCCCTCCCTTGCCCAGGGCAAGACGCAGGCATCACTTGGGCTCGATGCGCGCTCGTACCGCAATGATTGCTCCTTGGGCACCCTTGGCGCTGCTGGTTGCGGACCAGCAGCAGCGTCAGTGGATGTGCTGCCCCTAACGGCTGGGTGGACGTGGAACGTACCTGGTTCGCGCAGCTTTGGCGCGCAGCTGGTAGCAAATCTTCCCTTCGGTCGTGCTGGTGACGACGCACGCTTTGATGCAAGCCGCCCTGGCGCGCGGAGCCGCTACCAGCTGCTGCGGCTCAACGGCAGCGGTGTCGAGAACTTCGGGCGCACGGAGCAGCTGCTGTGGCGCGCCAACGCACAACTCACGCGCGACGCGCTGGTGTCAGCGGAGCAGTTCGGCATTGGCGGCACGAGTTCGGTGCGCGGGTATGAGGAACGCGCCCTCGCCGGCGACCACGGCGCGACTGCTTCGCTCGAATTGCGCCACGCGTTAAGCGGCAGCCCCCTGGGGGTTGTGCCAGGAACGGCTGCTGTCTGGCTGTTCGCCGACGCCGGACAGGTGCGCAGCCACCTCGGCACCACCTGCGCATCCGGACGTTCTAGCTGCAGTCTCTGGGGCGTAGGAGCCGGACTGACCGCACGACCTACGCCGGCAAGCCTCGTGCGCCTGGACCTTGCACGTGCTGGCCGGGCCGCGGGCGCCACCGCCCGAGGCGATTGGCGCCTCCATGTGAACCTTAACTATGAGCTCTGATATGAACAGATCGTCCAAGCGCCATTCATCCCGCGGCATGCCGCGCCAAGTGCTGGCCGTCTCGGTGGCAGCTGCGCTCTCGGTCGGAAATAGCTCACTCGTCGCGCAGACGCTGCCCAATGGCATGGCAGTGACTGTTGGTCGTGCAGCTGGAAGCACCAGCGGCAACCAGATGGTTATTCGCACGGATTCAGATCGCACCGTGCTCGACTGGCGCAGCTTCTCCATCGGTGCGAACAGCAGCGTCGTCTTTCAGCAGCCACTCTCCTCCAGCCACGTGCTCAATCGCGTGCTGGGCTCAGACCCCTCGCAGATCCTGGGCCAGCTGCAAAGCAACGGCCATGTGTGGCTGCAGAATCCGAATGGCATCCTGTTCGGGCGCGAGGCGCGCATCGACGTTGCCGGGCTTGTCGCCTCCACTTTGCTGCTGAACCCGGTGGACTTCATGGCCGGCCGCTATACGTTGCGTGGGGCAAGTGCGCCCGCAGGAATCACGCAGCAGGGCGTGATCCGCACGCCTTACGGCGGCCGGGTGGTGCTCGCGGCCGGAAGCGTGGCGAACGAGGGTCGCATCGAAGCGCCCGGCGGACAGGCTGCGCTGGTCGCCACCAGCAATGTCGACCTCGTGGACACCAGCACGCCGTACCTCACGCTGCGTGTGAACACTCTGGCCGGCCAAGTACAGAACATGGGCGCCGTCAGCGCAGGAATGATCGACCTGCATGGCGCCGTGGTCAACCAGGCCGGCCTGCTACGGGCCGGCAGCATGCAGCGCGACGTGGCCGGGCGCATCGTCCTGCGCGCCGCGGAATCGGCAACGCTTGATGTGGACAGCATCACGCGTGCGCCAGGCGGCAACATCCGCGTGGAAGCCGCAGGTGAGGTGACCGTCGCGGGCGCGATCGACGTTAGAGCGCCTCGCGGCGGCGGGGAAGTGACCATTGGCGGAATGCCCTGGCAGTCCGGTGGTGCACAGACAACGACACTCGCCTCCACAGGCTCGATCAGGGCCGATGCGCTCGAGCAGGGCGACGGCGGCCGCATCGTGCTGTGGTCGGAACAACGCACCACCGTGGCCGGAGTATTGAGCGCGCGGGGCGGCACTGTGGGTGGTGACGGCGGCAAGGTAGAAACGTCTGGTGCGCGACAGCTGGCCTTGTCAAGCGTGCCCGATGCTTTGGCGCCATATGGGCACGCCGGAGTCTGGACCGTCGATCCGTACAACCTGACGGTGGTGGCTGGCAGCGGCAGAAGCAACGCGACGGGTTTCACCGCTACCGGGGACGGCGCGCAAATCGGAGCCGACCTTGTGCGCGTGGCCTTGGCGGCGGGGACCAGCGTGACCTTGTCGACGGGAGACCCGTTGGGGGGCACGCAGGCCGGCGACCTCACGATTGCTGCACCCATCGCCGTCACGACGCCGATCGCCGGCGGCGCACCCACGCTCACGTTGGACGCGTGGCGTAACGTGGTCGTCAACCAGCCCATCACCGCCAGCAACCCGGGCGGTGCGCTAAACGTGGCGCTGCAGCCCAATCGCAGCGGCGGCGCAGGAAACAGCCAGGTCAATTCGACGATCGCGCTGAACGGCGGCGCGCTGGCGCTAGGGGCGGGCGTGCACCAGGTAAAAGGAGCAACGCTCAAGGACCTCACCGTTACGGGCGTTGGGCAACTCCGGGTGGCGAGCGTCAGCGCCACCCCGAACGCGTACGCAGGTACCCTGGACAGTGTCACGCTCGATGCGCAGGCTTCCTTGACGGGCGTGGTCCTCGTGCCCAATACCTTGACCGTGGCCGCCGGGCGCACGGCCAGCCTGGATGCGCTGGGGTTCGAGTCAGGCGCACTGGCGTTCACCGGCAACGGCACATTGCCATTGCTCACGGGCAGTGGCACGGTGGCTATCGTACCCAGTACTGTCGTCGGCTACGTCGCGGCGACAACCGCCGGTGCCACGCTTACCATTGATAGCGGGATCACGGTACGCACTGCGAAACCGGCCGGGGGTCCGCCCACTGTCACCGGCTACGTCGGCAGAGCAGGGACGGGTCTGATCAACAAGGGGACGCTGGAAGCCGGGCCGCTGGCTTTCCTGCGCGTTGATGGCGACTGGAGCAACCAGGGACTGATTCGTGCGAATGGGGGCCCGGTGCTATTGTTCGGCAACGTGACCGGCGCCGGATTGGGCAAGCTACAAAACACGCTACAAAACGGCGGCGGCTATGTTGAGTTCCGCGGCAACTGGAACAATACCGGCAACGTCTACGACATTGGCGGCGCGGGCAACGTCGGCTCCTTGTGGCTTGGGGCCGGCGGCACCATTGTCGGGGGGACCCTTACAAGTAGTACCGTCGCGGGATTGCAGGTTTTTTCGGGCACGCTTGATAACGTGACGCTTGACGCCGCGAGTATTGTCGGCGGCCCCATCAACGTGCCGACCACGCTCACCATCGCGGCCGGCCGAACGATGGACCTTGGGTCGTTCAACTCCTTTTCCGGTCCCACCTACGGCGCACTCTCGTTCACCGGCAGTGGAACTTCGCCGCTGCTGACTGGCGCGGGAACCGTCGCCTTCGCACCTACCAGCACCGGCACAGGCAACCGCATCGCGGCAGCTAGCTCCGGAGCCACCCTCACCATCGACAGCGGCATCACGGTGCGCTCGGTTGGCACTGGCAGCGGGTCTGTCGGCAAAACGGGGACGGGCCTGTTTGTGAAAGGTACGTTGGAAGCAACCAGCGGCCAACTGTTCGTGGATGGCGATTGGACCAACCTCGGTGTGATGCGGTCAGCGGGCGGTTTGCTCGGTCTCGTCGGCAATGTGTCCGGCGCGGGGATGGGCACGCTGCAGAACAACAGCGGCAGTCTTCTGTTCGCCGGCCAGTGGAACAACACTGGCAACACTTACGATATCGGGCGCGCTGGCAACAGCGGCGACTTCATGCTCTCGGGGTCAGGAACTGTCATTGGAGGTACCCTCACGAGCAGCACGGGCGCCAAGCTGTCCGCATCGGCCGGCACGTTGGACAACGTGACGTTGGACGTGGCGAGTTCGCTCTCAGGCCCAGCCACCACCGTCCGGAACACGCTGACAATTGCGGCCGGCCGCACTGTGAGCCTGGATGCAGGTGGTGGGCTCTCGTTCACCGGCAGTGGAACGTCGCCGCTGTTGACCGGCGCTGGATTCATCAACTTTGCCAACGGGGGCGTCGGTGCCGCCGGCGAAATCGCGGCAGTAACCCCTGGAGCCACCCTCACCATCGACAGCGGAGTCACGGTACGCACTGTCCGGCCGCTGGGAGCTCCCGGTTTCAGCAGCGGCACGGTCGGCCGCCCGGGGACCGATGTCCTCCTCAAGGGACAGTTGCAGCTGGGCGGTGGCACGTTGACCAACAACGGTCCGCTCGCCGTGAGCGGGCTCCTCGGTCTCTACAACGGCACGTTTGCGGGCAATGGCGCGATCCGTGTCGACGCGGGGGGAACGATCGACATGATCGGGAACACCGTGAACTGGACGGCTGCAGGGCCGCTGTCGAACATTGGCACGTTGAACCTGGCGGGCGGCACGATCGGCAGCGCCGTGACCAACTCCGGCACGTTCAATGCCGGAGACGGCCTGTCCTTTACGCAACTCTTCGTCAACTCCGGTAGCTTCCTGCAAGGCAGTGGCAGCAGCAGCTTCACGGCGGGCTTGCGCCAAAACAGCGGCACCCTGCAAATGGGCACTCCCGGCACTGCAGGGAACCTGACCATTGGCGGCGGCGGGCTGAACCTTGCCGGCGGCGTGCTCCGTGGCAGCGGCACCATCACGGGCGATGTCGTTGTCGGTGCAGCGACGGTGGCGCCGGGGTACTCGCCAGGTGCGCTCAGCATCGCGGGCAACCTCACCATGGCGCCGGCGAGCATCCTGGCAGTGGAGATCGGCGGCACCGCGGCGGGCACCACCTTCGACGTTGTGAACGTAAGCGGCACGGCCGCCCTGGATGGCACTTTGTCGGTGAGTCAGTTTGGCACCTTCACGCCCGCGGCGGGCGACAGCTTCAAATTCCTAAACTTCGGCTCCAGCACCGGCGCTTTTGCCACGACCAACTTTGTCTCACCGACACAGACCTGGGGGCTCACTCAGCAGGTGCAGCCGACCAGCCTGACGTTGGCTGCGCCAGCACCAGCACCCGCTCCCGCACCCGCACCCGCTCCCGCACCAGCACCAGCACCAGCACCAGCACCAGCTCCCGCTCCCGCTCCGGTCGTAGTGGCGCCAGCACCAGCTCCTGCCCCTGCTCCCGTCGTGGTCGCACCGACATCAGTTGCCGTAGCACCAGCTCCTACTCCGGTCGCCGTGGCGCCAACTCCGGCACCAGCAACAGTTACCGCAGCAACAACACCGCCCCCCGCCCTGCTAGCCGTAGAGCCAGCCCCAACAGTTGCAGCAATGGTCGCGCTTTTGAGCCATCGGTCGGCCCGGTCTACGAGTTCCCCGACGGACGAGAACTCGCCTCCGGGCACTGCAGGTGCTGTACGCGAAGTGGCGGCTGCGCGCAACGAGGCACCAGCGTTAATCCTAGATAACACGGCTTTGACGTCACGCCCTTCGGCTGCCGGCATCATCCAGCAGGACTTTCTAGTCTCTACCGGGCGCGAGCAGTTCTTCCGCGCACTGCCTGTCGCAAGCATGCAGCCGGCGCAGCTTGTATCGCTGCTGCAAGCGCGCACAGCCTACAAAAAGGAGATGTTCGCAAAGGGGCGCGAGCAGCTGCTCAACAACCCGGGGCTTGCCGACCTTGGTACGTGCGCTGCGGGAGCGGCCATCAGCGGCACCTGCCTTATCCACCCAGATGACGCCGGCCGTGCATCAACCAACACCAAAGATGATGAATCGCAGGCACAGTTCGCCGTGCCTGCGATCCGGCGCAAGCTCGCCTTGGTCATCGGCATCAACCGATACGATGACCACCGCATCCCGCAGCTGATCAATGCATTGCCGGATGTACGCGGCCTTGGTCGGGCCTTCGAAGAGCGGATGGGCTACGAGGTGGTGCGCCTGGAAGATCCTACGCGTGCAGAGATGGTGATAGCTCTCAACCGCATGGTAGAGGCGCTTTCGCCGGAGGACAGCCTAGCTGTCTACTTCGCCGGTCATGGCGAACTTGTGGAAACCACCGGCCGGGGCTACTGGATCCCTCGCGACGCCTCGGCATCCGATGCGAGCAGCTGGATTTCCAATGCTGACATTGGCACTCTGCTCGCGCGCGCGCGCAGCTCCCAGACGACCCTCATTGCTGACAGCTGCTACTCGGGCGCGTTTGCAAGCGGCGCTGCGCTGGACGTTGCACACGCCAGCGACCCCCGTCTGGAGTCCTACCTTGGGCGCCGCGCTGTAACAGTAATGTCCTCGGGCGGGGAGGAGCCTGTAGCAGACGGCGGGCGTGATGGGCAGTCGGTCTTTGCGGCTGCGCTACTCGCGCAGCTGACGAGTGTGCAGTTATGGACGCCGGGAGCTAGCCTCTTTCGCAACGTGCGTGTGGCCGTAGAGCGGGAATTGCCGCAGACTCCGCGCTACGCCGCCTCTGTCACCGCTGGACACGAGGCGGGGGCCGACTTCCTGTTCGAACGCAGGGCGCCGGCTAAGCGCCGCTGAGGGGAGGCACGCTAGATGCCGTCAGTCTTCTCCCGATACGGAGGGCAGCTCGTGCGCGAGGTGCTGGTGCGTAGCCTGCGCGGCTCGCTTCTGATTGGCGGCGCAATGCTAATGCTTTCCAACACCGGTGCGTGGCAATTCATGATGAGCAGCTTTGGCGCGCACGACGTGCGCCGGGCCGCCGCCTGGGCAACCTCGGCCGCGTCTCCCGCGGTGGCGGTGGTGACGATCGACGACGATGGCTTCGAGCGCTACTTCGGGGGCGTGTCGCCGCTGGACTCGACAAAGCTTCTGCCGCTGCTCACGGCCATCCAAAATGGGGCGCCACGCGCCGAATCGGTAGTGGTCGATCTCGACCTTTCCCCAGGCCCCCGGGACCCGGGCGATAAGCTGGCCGGCTTCTTCACCGGCCCGCACGCCCGGCGATGGGTGCTGGCGGACCCTGCGCTGCAGCGCGCTGACAAGTCGACCGTGCGTTCCCAGTGGCAAAGCGCGCTGTGTGCAACCGGGGTCCGCTTCGCCCATCCGTACCTACCTAGCGAGTTCGGCTACCCGGTCTTTACGCATCAATATCGCGCAGCGCTTGCTGACGTGGCTTCAGGAGCCCCGGATGGCTGTGCGCAGCGCACGCGCACCCCTGGCGTCCAGGGCAGCGAGACGCAAACCCTGCAACGAACGCCGGCGCCGTTGTCCGCCAGCTTTTTGCGCGACGGTGCGACGGTAGCGTTTCAGGGCGACCTGAAGATGGTGACTGACACGCTTTCGGCGCTGCAGCCGCGCACGGTAGTGCTAGGCGGCAGCTGGGGCAAATCTGACGTGTTCCTCACCCCTTTCGGCGAGCGCAGCGGCGCGCACCTGCATGCCGCCGCCATTG
>JAYSYB010000502.1:0-10732 GCA_043716775.1 Rubrivivax sp. | reverse complement strand
AAGGGCTTGCCGTCGTGCCAGGTCACGCCTTTCTTCAGCTTCCAGGTGACGCTCTTGCCGTCTGCGGCCAGGCCGCCGTTGGCGCGTGACGGGATCTCAGTGGCCAGCATCGGGATCAGGTTGCCTTCTGCGTCCCAGCCAGCGAGTGGCTCGTAAAAGATTCGCGTGGCTTCCTGTTCCTTGGTGCCGCCCGCAAAGTGCGGGTTCAGGTGCACGGGGCCCTGCCAGTACAGCATCTTCAGCGTGCCGCCACCACCCCGCTTGGTGGGTTTGTAAGGGATGGGCGCGGCGGTCTGCGCAATGCCTTCGTGCATCAGCATCATCGACGCCATGGGCGCTGTCAGGCCCAGGCCCACCATCTGCTGGATGAAGCTGCGGCGAGGCAGGCTGCCGTCGCGGACTTCTTCGATCAACTGGCGCAGTTCACGTTCTTGCATGGTGCTTCTCCTGGCGAAAGGTACAGATGGTGGCTGCACCTTCAGGGTGCAAAACCGGCCCGATGCTATCGGCTGCCTGCAGCCCTGCTATCGGGGTCGGCCCGAAGCCCTGGGACGGGGGCGCGATACTCGGCCCGGTGAAAAGCCCCGCCTTCATCGTCCACGGTCCAAAACCGCCAGCGCCGCCGATGCAGCCGCTGGTGCTGGATTCTCCGCATTCGGGTTTTGTCATGCCCGATGACTTTGGTTCGGTGCGCACGGCGGCTGAATTGAGGGATGGGGAAGACTGCTTCATCGACGAGCTTTACCTCCCCGCTACAGCAAGGGGCGTGCCGCTGTTGGCGGCGCAGTTCCCGCGCACCTACCTGGACGTCAACCGCCACGCTGGCGACATCGACCTCGACCTGCTGACTGAGCCCTGGCCCGACGAACCGGTGCCCTACACCCCCAGCGGCAAGGCCCGCATCGGCAAGGCGCTGCTGTGGCGCACGCTGGACGATGGCCGCCCCCTCTACGCCCGCAAGCTCGGCGTGGCCGAAGTGCAGCAGCGCATCGACCGTTGCCACCGCCCGTACCACGCGCAGCTGAAGGCGCTGCTGGACGCGGCGCATGCGCGCTTTGGCGTGGTCTGGCACCTCAACTGCCATTCGATGAATGCTGTCAGCGGCCAGGCCAGTGCAAATTCCGCCGACGGCGGCGCCGGAATCCCGCGCGCCGACTTTGTGCTGGGTGACCGCGACGGCACCACCTGTGCGCCCGAGTTCACCGCTTTCGTGCGCGACTTCCTGGTCGGGATGGGTTACGAGGTCAAGGTCAACGACCCCTTCAAGGGCGTAGAACTGGTGCGGGCCTTTGCCGACCCGTACCGGGGCCGCCACAGCCTGCAGCTGGAAGTCAACAAGCGCCTGTACATGGACAGCGCCCTGCTGTTGCGTCGCGAAGGCTTTGCCAGACTGCAGGCGCACTTGATGCAACTGATCGACGCCATCCAGCACTTTTGCAAAGGGCGCATCCACGACCGCACCCACGACCGCTCCATGACCGCATCTTTGACACATCCCCGACATCCATCATGAGCAACCCGCCGCCCGTTGAACTGACAGCCCCCGACATCCGCCGCTGGCGCAATGGCGGCACTGGCGTGGACTTTGTGCATGCCTTCGACGCGGGTCAGCACGGGCCCGACGTGATGGTGCAGGCGCTGACCCACGGCAACGAAATCTGCGGTGCCATTGCGCTGGACTGGTTGTTGGCACTGATGACGGATGTGGCACAAGGCTGGCGGCCGCAGGCGGGCCGGCTGACGCTGGCCTTCGGCAACGTGCAGGCCTATGCCCGCTTCGACCCTGCCGACCCCTTCCCGTCGCGCTATGTCGATGAAGACTTCAACCGCGTCTGGGCTGACGACGCCTTGTTCGGCCCTGGCGACAGCGGCGAGCTGCGCCGCGCACGCGAACTGCGGCCCTTCGTCGATGCGGCGGACTTCCTGCTGGACATCCATTCCATGAGCGAAGCCTGCCGCCCGCTCATGGTGTGCGGCACGGCCGACAAGAACGCGGCCTATGCCCGCGCCTTGGCGATGCCGGCAGACCTGCTCATCGACACCGGACACCCGGCGGGCCTGCGCATGGTGGAACGCGGCGGCTTCAGCGACCCGGCCAGCCCGAAGCGAGCGCTGCTGGTGGAATGTGGCCAACACTGGGAGCGTGCCGCCGCCGATGTCGCCATCGACACGCTGGTGCGCTTCCTGGGCCTGACGGGCCTGGCCGACGCGGCCTGGGTGGCGGCGCATACCCGGCTGGCGCTGCCCGCGCAGCAGCGCCTGGTGCGCGTGACCGAAGCGGTGGTGGCGCGGTCATCGGCCTTCCACTTCCTGCTGCCCACCGAAGGGCTGGGGGTTGTCGCCAAGGCCGGCACGCCGCTGGCGCAGGACGGTGAGCATATCTGGACCACGCCCTACGACAACACGGTGCTGGTGATGCCCGGCACCAAGAACCTGAAGGCCGGCGGCACGGCGGTGCGGCTGGGGCGCTTCGAGTAGCGGGCCAGGCCCGGGGCAATCGCGCGCCTGCCTGTCAGCCCAGGCAGCGCAGCACCGCCTGCGCGGTTTCAGCCGGCCGCTCCATCGGGAAGAGATGCGTGCCCTCGATCCACTGCAACCTGTCATGGACCAGCGCCCGAGTCGCCGCCAGCCCGGCCTGGCGCCCTTCGACGGAGCGCGTGCCGGCGATGTACGACACCGGGCAGCGCGGCGGGTGCTTGTGCAGCAGCGCGCCCAGGTGGTGCGGCAGCGTGTTGTAGATGCGCGTTTCCACGTCGCGGTGAAAGGCCAGCCGCACACCCCCAGGCTCCGCCGCGTCGGAATCGGGTTCCATGCCGCTGGCGATGTAGTCGTGCAGCGCCTCAGGCTGCCAGCGCGCAAAGGCAGCCTTGGCCGCAAAGTGGCGCCAGGCGTCGTCCACTGACGGCCACTGCCAGCGCCGTCGCACCGACACCCGGCCCGGTGTGAAGCGTTTCAGCAGGCCGCCCACCTTCATCACCCGCACACTGTGCGCGCGCCAGCCGGCCACCACCGGTGAATCGATCAGCACCACGCTTTGCGCCAGGTCGGGCCGCCGGCAGGCCGCCAGCAGGCTGAGGTAGCCGCCCAGCGAATGGCCCACCAGGTGCACCGGCCGGCCCTGGGTCTGCTGGTCGATAAGCTGGACCAACTGGTCGCGCATGTGCGGCCAGTTGCTGCTGACGGGAAACACCGGGTCATGGCCGTAACGGTCCACGGCCATGACGTCGAAGCCGGCGGCGCGCCAGGCTTCAAACAGCAACCGGTAGGTGCCGGCCGGGAAGCCGTTGGCGTGGCTGAAGGCGATGGTCGGGCGGGTCACTGGACCCGTGACCGGGCGCAGGGTCGGCCCAGAAGAAGCCGGCGTCAAACGATGCGCTCGCCCGAGTGCGTGATCTTGCGCATTGGCTCGTGGCGCTGCAGCGGGCTCATCAAGGGGTGCGCGGTGTTGCCACCGTCCCAGCGCGGGTCTTCGATGCCTTCAAAGACCTCGCGCAAGCGCTCGCCCCAGGTGTTGTGGATCATGTGGAAGTAGGGGTTCTGTTCGTCGATGCACACCACCTGGTCGCAGGCCAGGGTGCCTTCGCGGTACACCAGCAAGTCCAGCGGCAGGCCGACGCTCAAGTTGCTTTTCAGCGTGCTGTCCATCGACACCAGCGCGCACTTGGCGGCTTCGTCCAGCTGCGTGAAGGGGGTGAGCACGCGGTCGAGGATCGGCTTGCCGTACTTGCTTTCTCCCACCTGGAAGAAACAGGTCTCACGCGTGGCTTCGATGAAGTTGCCGGCGGAATACACCAGGAAGAGGCGCATCGCTTCGCCCTTGATCTGGCCGCCAAAAATCATGCTGGCGTTGAAGTCCACGCCCGCAGCCTTCAGCGAAGGCCCGTCTTGGGTGTACACGCGGCGCACGGCAGAGCCGAGCACGCGGGTGGCATCGAACATGCTCTTGGCGTTCCAGATGCTGATGGGTTCCTGGTCGCCGTTGTCGATTTTTTCCACCTGCAGCACTTCGCGCACGCTTTGGCTGATGCTCAGGTTGCCGGCCGACAGCATCACCATGAAACGCTCGCCGGGCTGCTCGTAGATCATCATCTTGCGAAAGGTGCTGATGGCGTCCAGGCCCGCGTTGGTGCGTGAATCAGACAGGAACACGAGCCCGGCGTTCAGGCGGATACCGACACAGTAGGTCATGGGGGATGGAAGGCCGAAAAGGAATGCCGAGGTTGGAAGAGCCGCGAGCGTAGCAGGCGAGGCAATCGATGTTCTGCGCTTGAAGTTCGCGTGCAAGCCTCAGTGCCTGTCGTGCCTTCAGATTCTGTTGACCTTGCCCCGAAAACTCCACAGCAAAGCCCACATGTCGAGCAGGCGGTGCTGCGCGGAGACCGACTGCGAAAGTGAGTCAGCGCGGGGGCGCTGAGGCCGCCGATGCGGCCGCAGCCGTAGCCGCACTTTCTGCGGCCTGGCTGGACCCATGCGACCCCACCCGCGCCACATAGCCGCCACCCGCCCATTCGCTGTAACGCCAGTCCCCACCCACCGCCACCACGCCTTCGGGCATGGGCAGTGGTTGCACCGGCACGCCCTTGAGCATGCGCGCCATCGTGTCGATCCACATCGGCAGCGCCAGGCCACCGCCCGATTCACGGTCGCCCAGGCTCTTCGGGTCGTCGTAGCCCATCCACGCGACCGCCACCGCGCCCGGCGCCCAGCCGCCGAACCAGGCATCCACCGCGTCGTTGGTGGTGCCGGTCTTGCCGTGCAGGTCGGGCCGCTTCAGTTGCGCCTGCGCCTTGGCGGCCGTGCCACGCAGCGTCACGTCGCGCAGCAGCGTGTTGACCATGAACACGTTGCGTTCAGGCACCACGCGGTTGGCTTCGCTTAAAAGCTCAGCCGGCGGCGCCTCGAACAGCACTTGGCCCTGCGCGCCGACGATGCGCTCGATGATCACCGGCGCCACGCGGTGGCCGCCATTGGCCAGCACGGCGTAGGCCAGCGCCAGTTGCATCGGCGTCACGCTGCCGGTGCCCAGGGCCAGCGTCAAGTCCTGCGGTTGCAGCGCCATGTCGAAGCCGTAGCGGGCGATCCAGTCGCGGGCGGTGGCCAGGCCCAGCTGCTGCAACAGCCGCACGCTGACGAGGTTTTTCGACCGCACCAGGCCTTCACGCAGCGTGATGTCGCCGTCGAAGCTGCCGTCCGAGTTGTGCGGGTTCCAGCTGGGCGTGCCGCCGTCGGGCGTGGTCAGCGGCGCGTCTTCCACCAGCGTTTCGGGCATCACGCCGTTTTCAATCGCCGCCGAATACAGGAAGGGCTTGAAGGACGAACCCGGTTGGCGCGCCGCGCTGCTGACACGGTTGAACTGCTGCCGTGAAAAAGCGAAACCACCCACCAGCGCACGCACGCGGCCGGTGGCGGGGTCGAGCGCCACGAATGCCGCCTCGGCCTGCGGCCATTGCGCCAGCGCCCACTCGGTGGTTTTGCCACCGTCCTTGCCCCCTGCTTTGCCACTCTGCACAGCCACCAGCCTCACCACCGACCCGCGCCGCAACGCCAGCTTTTCCGGCGCTTTGGGCGATAACGCCGCCTGCACCCACTTCAGCGTGTCGCCCTTCAGCAGCACGGTGTCCCCGCTGGCGAGCTTGGCCTTCAGTTGCCTGGGGCTGGCGGCCATGACGATGGCCAGCCGCAGGTCTTCATCGTCGTGCCCGTCTTTCAGCGCCAGCGCGGCGGCGCGGTCGGCTTCAGCTTCGTCGTCGGGCAGCGTTTCCTGGTCTTCGGGCCCGCGCCAGGGCTGCTTGCGTTCATGCCCCATCACGGCGCGGCGCAGGGCTGCGTGGGCCGCGCGCTGGTCTTCCGCGCGCAGTGAGGTCATGACGCGGATGCCCTCGGTGTAGGCCTTGTCACCCAGCTTGTCCACCACCGCGCGGCGCGCCATCTCGGCCACGTGTTCGGCATGCACATCGATGAAGCTGGGGCTGCGCAGCACAAGCTTGCTAGCAAGCGCCTCGTTGCGCTGGGTTTGGCTGATGGCGCCGGTGGTCTGCATGCGCCACAGGACCCATTCCTGCCGCTTGCGCGCGGCCGCCGCGTTGGCCACTGGGTTGGCGTAAATGGGGTTCTGCGGCAGGCCAGCAAGCATGGCGATTTCGGCCGTGTTCAACGTGGCCAGTGTCTTGCCGAAATACACCTGCGCGGCAGCACCAAAACCGTAGGCGCGCTGGCCCAGGTAGATCTGGTTCAGGTACAGCTCCAGGATCTGGTCCTTGCTGAGCTGCCTTTCCAACTGCATCGAAATCAGCGCTTCCTTGATCTTGCGTTCGGCCGTGCGGCGGGTGCTGAGGAAGAAGGTGCGCGCCACCTGCTGCGTGATGGTGGACGCACCCTGCGGTGCGCCGCCCTTGAGGTTGGACCACGTGGCGCGCACCAGGCCGCGCAGGCTGATGCCGCCGTGGTCGTAAAAGCCCGCGTCCTCTACCGCCAGCACCGCCTTTTGTAGGGTCTTGGGCATCTGCGCGATCGGCAGGTACAAACGCCGCTCGGTGCCGAACTGCGCGATCTCCACGCCGTCGGACGTCAGCACCTGCAGGTGCTGGCGCGGCCGGTAGTCGGTGGCCTTGTCCAGCGGAGGCAGGTCGTTCCAGTACCAGGCTGCTGCGGCGGCCAGCGCCAGCACGGCGGCTGCGATCAGGCTCAGCGCCAGCAGCAGGAGCGTGCCGATGATGATCAAGCCGCGTTGCCGCGCGGCCGGCATGCGCGTCATCCCGTCATTCACGGTTGCAATTCAAACACCGCCGTGCCGTCTGCGCCTTCAGACACCCGTTTGATGTGCGGGTTGCGCGCCAGGTGCGCCACCGCCGCAGCGCTGGACACGAAGCGCAGCTTCACGCCCGGCACGGGCTGGATGCGCCAGTTGCCGTCGGCCGCGGGTTCTACGCGGCCCTGGGCCTGCAGGTACTGCAGCAAGGCCTGGCGGTTTTCGTCGGGCGCGCTCAGGATCACGTTGCTGCCGTCCAGCCCCGGGAAGGCGCCGCCGCCCGACGCGCGGTAGTTGTTGGTGACGACGGCGAAGAAGGCTGCGTCGTCGATGGGCAAGCCGTTGTAGCGCAGGTCCTGGATGCGGTGCGCGTTGGGTGCGACGAGCTTGCCGCTGCGGTCATAACGCGCCGCTTGTGTGACATCGATGCGGTAGTTGACGCCGTCGATGGTGTCGAAGTTATAGCTGGGGATGCTGCCGTTGACCAGATCCTGCACGGCCGGTCCCTGGGGGTCGATGCGGTTGAAGGTGATGGCCGACATCTCCAGCCATTCGCGCACCTGCGCGCCCGTCAGGCGCACGATGTTGACGGTGTTGGGATAGACGTACAGGTCCGCCACGTTGCGCACGCTCAGTGCCCCGGCAGCAATGTTCGTGTAGTTGCTGGCGCCGCCGCGGCCGCCGGTTTTGAAGGGCGCTGCAGCCGACAACAGTGGCAGGTTGGCGTGGGGCGTGTTGGCCAGCGCGCGCCGGCCATAGTCCAGCTGCGCCAGCGACACGAGCTGCACCGACGGGTCGTCTGCCACTTGCGCAAAGTAGCTGTGGATGGGCGATGCGCTCTGTGCCACCACGCCGCGCACATAGGCCAGCGTGCCTTCGTGCTCGGCGCGCACCGTCTCAGCCACTGCGGGGTCGGGCTCGACGACCGCCTTGCGCGTGGCGCGGTCATACACCGGGCGCAGTGCGGCGCGGGCGTCGGTCGTGTTCCAGCTGCCGCTGCTCTTGTCGAGCTGCAAGTCGATGACACCCAGGTGGCTGCCCCAGAAACCGGCCATCACCGCGGGCACGCCGTTGATGGTGCCGCGCGCCGGGTCCACTTTTGCATGGCGGTTGAAGAAGCGGCCCGGGAATTCGCCATGCGAATGGCCGAAGACGATGGCGTCCACGCCCGGCACTTCGGCCAGGCGGGCGACGGTGTTTTCGGCGAAGAACACGGTCTCGCCGAATTCGAAACCGGAATGCGCCAGCACCACCACCACATCGGCCCCTTCGCTGCGCATCTTCGGCACCCATTCGCGTGCGGTCTGCGGGATGTCGCGCGGCTTCACGCGGCCCGTCAGGGTCAGGCGGTCCCATTGCATGATCTGCGGCGGCACGAAGCCGATGACGCCGATCTTCAGCCGCTGCGCGTTGCCGGCTTCATCGGTGAAGGTGCGCTCCAGAATGACGTAGGGCGTGAAGGCGGGCTTGCCCTTGTCGGGGCCCTCGTCCAGCAGCACGTTGGCGTTGACATAGGGAAATGCCGCGCCCGGCAGCGCACCGCGCAGGAAGGGCAGGCCATAGTTGAATTCGTGGTTGCCGATGTTGGCGGCGTCGTAGCGCAGCGCGTTCATCACCTTGTAGGCCGGGTGAACCTGGCCCGGCTGCAAAGGCTTGACGGTGGCCACATAGTCGCCAAGCGGGTTGCCTTGCAGCAGGTCGCCGTTGTCGAAGAGCAGGCTGTTCCTGTTCTCCGCGCGCGCCGCCTTGATGAGCGTGGCGGTGCGCGCCAGGCCGTATTCCTCGCTCGGCTGGTTCTGGTAGTAGTCCCAAGCCAGCAGGTTCATGTGGATGTCGGTGGTGCCCATGATGCGCAGCCTGAGCTGCTGTGCAGATGCAGCCGGCAGCAGCAGGGCAAGAGTCAGCAGGCAGGCAAGTCGTTTCATCGGTCGGTCCGTCGGTGGTCGCTCAGTAGTCCGTGGGCTCCGGCTGGCCCCAGTCCAGCACGCTGGGGAGTGCCGGGTCCGGCGTGCGGCTGGCTAGAGCTTGCTCTGGCGTGACGCAGCCGTCGGCTACCCGCCTTCCAAGCCTGGTGTTCATCAACATCGACTTGGCGGGGATCTGAATCCACAGCAGGCCCGACTTCTTGTCTTCCAGCCGCACCGCGCCGCTGGTCGTTTCCTGGATCACGAGCCTGACGATGGTCTTCGTGTGGGTCAGCAGAAAGTGCCCTGGCAAGCCCTGCACAGCGGCCAGGGTGACCTGTTGTTTGCCGTCACATGCAGCGGTGCCCACGAACACGCGTGCGGCCGCGTCCAGCTGGCCGACTGTCAGACGGTCGTCGCTGAGGGCCGGAGTGCACAGCAGCGTCAGGCCGCTGGCGAAGGCGGTGAATGCGAGGAATGCTGAGCGCTTCATGGACCGGCTGGTGCGAACCACGTCAACCGCAGCTCCGCCGGCAGCCCGGCCGTGGGCGAGGTTCGGTGCGCGCGCTCGATCACCTGCCAGAAATAGCGGTAGCTGGCGCGGTCATGCAGCGTGTCCTTGTGGCGGATGGGCGCCCACTGCGCTGCCTGCGCGGCGCTGATGATCTCGATCGCCTGGTCAAGCTCAGCCACCGTGGGCGAGAAGGCTTCGACGATGGGGCGAATCTGCGAAGGGTGGATGCTCCACATGCGCGTGTAGCCCAGGCGCCGGCTGGCGGTCTCGGCGGCGGTCTGCAGGGCCCGGGTGTCCTTGAAGTCAGTGAAGACACAGTGCGACGGCGTCTTCGCGGCGGCGTGGCAGGCGGCGGCGATTTCCAGCTTGGCGCGGACGATCAAGGGGTGGTCGAATTGACCAAGGCCCGGTGTTGCACCCATCGCGCTTTGCGGAATGGCACCCCGGTGCGCAGAGACGAAATCCATCAACCCGAAGGACAGCGACTCGATGCGCGGGTGCGCGGCAATCGCAAACACATCGCGCAGTGCACCGTGTGTCTCGATGAGCGCGTGCAGGGGAACGGCTGCCCCGCCCATGGCGCCAATGGCATCTGCCGCGCGCTGCACGTCGGCCGCGCTTTCGGGCTTTGGCAGCATCAGGTAGGCCGGGGCGCGGTCGGAATTCAGCACCACGCTGGCGACGTCGTTGAACTTCGGGTGCTCCACCGGCAGCAGCCGCACGCCGACGCGGCCGTGCACGTTGTCGTTGCTGTTCAGCAGCGAAACGATCAGGTGCGCCTGGTCCACTTCGCCACCCACGGGCGCGCCGTCTTCGTTGTCCAGCGTGACATCAAAGACCGGACCCATCTCGGCCTGCAGCTGCAGGCTCTTCGTCATGCGCACTTCGACACCGGCGTAGTGGTCGCACACCGGCAGCGCCGGTGGCGCTTCACCGGCGCCGAAAAGGACGTCGCGCGGGTGGGTCACGCCGCGTTCAAAGCAGGTGCTTGACGCCGTCTTGTTCGCCCGTCAGCTCGGCAAGCGTCTTGTCGATGCAGCCCTTGCTGAATTCGTCGATGGGCAGGTTCGGCACGATGCTGTACTTGCCGCCGGCGCAGGTGACCGGGTAGCCGAACATCACGTCCTTCGGGATGCCGTATTCGCCGTTGCTGGGCACGCCCATCGTCACCCAGTTGTCGCCCGTGCTGTCAGTTCCCAATGCCCAGTCACGCATGTGGTCGATGGCCGCGTTGGCCGCAGAAGCCGCTGAAGACAAGCCACGCGCTTCGATGATCGCGGCGCCGCGCTTGCCCACGGTGGGCAGGAACACGTCCTTGTTCCAGGCGTGATCGTTGATCATGTCTTTCACACTCGCGCCGTCGATGGTGGCGAAGCGGTAGTCGGCGTACATGGTGGGGCTGTGGTTGCCCCACACCGCCAGCTTCTTGATCGACGCGACCGGCTTGCCGGTCTTCGCGGCCAGTTGGCTGAGCGCACGGTTGTGGTCTAGCCGAAGCATGGCGGTGAAGTTTTCGCGCGGCAAATCGGGCGCGCTTTTCATCGCGATGTAGGCATTGGTGTTGGC
>JAYSYB010000501.1:0-10737 GCA_043716775.1 Rubrivivax sp. | reverse complement strand
GCTGCCCGCCATCTCGCGAATTGAATGCCCAATTCAGCACCGCCCCTGACACTGCCCGAACGCCTGCGCCTGGGCACACGCAACCTGCACGCGCAGACCGAGCGCACCGGCGCGATGGCCGCGCTGCTGGCCGGGCGCCTTTCGCGGCCCGGCTACTGCGGGTGCTGCGCAACCTGCACGCGATCTACGCAGCGCTGGAAGACGGCCTGCTGCGCCAGCCTGCCGGTGCCGTCGTGCTGCAATTGAAGGCCGAACCCTTGCGCCGCGAAGCCGCGCTGGCCGCTGACCTGAGCGCCCTGCACGGGCCCGGCTGGCGCGCTGAACTGCCGCTGCAAAAGGCTGCGCAACGTTGTGGCGCGCGCCTGCAGCAGCTGGCCGATCAAGCCTCACCCGAACTCGTGGCCCATGTCTATGTGCGCTACCTGGGTGACCTGCACGGCGGCCAGGTCTTGAAGCGCTTGGTGTCCCGCAGCCTGGGCCTGGCTGGCGACAACGGCACGCGCTTCTACGAATTTGGTGATGAGGCGCAGGTCCTTGCCTTGCGGCACGGGCTGCGCACCGCGCTCGGCGGCCTGGCGCTGAGTGCCATTGAGGCGGACCGCGTGGTGGATGAAGCGCGCTGGTCTTTCCTGCAGCACCAGCAGCTCTTCACCGAACTGGCCGGGTCAGTCTGACAAGCTGCAAATTTGCGATCTTGCCGATCTGCGCCGCCGCGCGGTGCGCTGCATCTCGCGCAGGTCGGCTAAGCCTTTACGGGGTCTTCAGGTTTCGAGCAGCGAGCGCAGCATCCACGCCGTCTGCTCATGCACCGTCAGGCGCTGTGTCAGCAGGTCGGCAGTGGGTTCGTCGCCAGCCTTGTCGGCCAGCGGGAAGATGCTGCGGGCCGTGCGCGCCACCGCTTCGTGGCCTTCAACCAGGATGCGCACCATCTCCAGCGCCTTGGGCGGTGTGGCGGGTGCGTCGGGGATCGAGCTGAGCTTGCCGAACTGCGCGTAACTGCCCGGCGCGGCATGGCCCAGCGAGCGGATGCGTTCGGCCACCGGGTCCACTGCATTCCACAGTTCGGTGTACTGGCCCATGAACATCAGGTGCAGGGTGTTGAACATCGGCCCCGTCACGTTCCAGTGGAAATTGTGGGTCGTGAGGTAGAGCGTGTAGGTGTCGGCCAGCAGCTTGCTCAAGCCGCCGGCGATGGCGGCACGGTCTTTTTCGCTGATGCCGATGTTGATGGCCGGCACGCTGCCCGTTTCTTTCTTCTTCCCCATGGCTTTGCTCCTAAAAAAACAGGCCCCGGCTCTGGCGAAGCCGGGGCCCGGGTGGCGCTGAACTCAGCGCGCGGGATCAGGCCAGGTCGTAACGGTCCAGGTTCATCACCTTGCTCCAGGCCGCCACGAAGTCACGCACAAACACCTGCTGTGCGTCGCTGCTGGCATAGACCTCGGCAATGGCGCGCAGCTGCGAGTTTGAACCGAAGACGAGATCGACGACCGTGGCTGTCCACTTGATCGCGTCGGTGGCAACGTCGCGCCCCACCAGCACGCCTTCGGCCGTGGGGGACTTCTGCCATTTCGTGTTCATGTCGAGCAGGTTGACGAAGAAGTCGTTCGTCAGCGTTTCGGGCCGTTTGGTGAAGACGCCGTGGCTGGCCTTGCCGGCGTTGGCATTCAGGGCGCGCAGGCCACCCACGAGCACCGTCATTTCGGGCGCACTCAGCTTCATCAACTGCGCCTTGTCCAGCAGCAGCTCGGCCGCCGATCCCGCCGAGCCGTCCACGCCCTTGCGCAGGTAGTTGCGGAAACCGTCGGCGGCTGGCTCCAGCACGGCGAAAGAATGCACATCCGTCTGGGCTTGCGATGCGTCCGTGCGCCCGGGCGAGAACGGAACCTTCACATCATGGCCGGCCGTCTTTGCGGCAGCCTCGACGGCGGCGCAACCGCCCAGCACGATCAGGTCGGCCAGCGACACCTTGGTGCCGCGGGACTGCGCGCCGTTGAAGTCTTTCTGGATCGCTTCCAGCGTCTGCAGCACAGCCGCCAGCTCGGTCGGCTGGTTGACGTCCCAATCCTTCTGCGGCGCCAGGCGAATGCGTGCGCCGTTTGCACCGCCGCGTTTGTCGCTGCCGCGGAAGGTGGCGGCTGAGGCCCAGGCCGTCGTCACCAGCTGCGAGACGGACAGACCGGATGCCAGAACCGTGGCCTTCAGCGCCGCGATGTCCTGCTCACCAACCAGCGGGTGGTCCACCGCAGGCACCGGGTCTTGCCAGATCAATTCTTCCTTCGGCACCAGCGGGCCGAGGTAGCGCGCTATGGGGCCCATGTCGCGGTGCGTCAGCTTGTACCAAGCGCGCGCAAAGGCGTCGGCGAATTCGTTCGGGTTCTGCATGAAGCGGCGCGAGATCTTCTCGTAAGCCGGGTCCATGCGCATGGCCATGTCGGCCGTGGACATCATCGGCGCGTGGCGCTTGCTGGGGTCGTGCGCGTCGACGACCGTGGTCGCGGCGGCGGGGTCGGTGGGCGTCCACTGTTGGGCGCCGGCAGGGCTCTTGGTCAGTTTCCACTCGTAGCCGAACAGCGTTTCGAAGTAGCCGTTGTCCCAGGTCGTCGGGTTCGGTTTCCAGGCGCCTTCCAGGCCGCTGGTGATGGTGTGTGCGCCTTTGCCACTGCCGAGGCTGTTCTTCCAGCCCAGGCCTTGCTGCTCGATGTCGGCGCCCTCGGGTTCGGGGCCGACGTACTGGCCCGGGTCGCCCGCGCCGTGGGTCTTGCCAAAGGTGTGGCCGCCGGCGACGAGCGCCACCGTTTCTTCGTCATTCATCGCCATGCGGGCGAAGGTTTCACGGATGTCGCGCGCCGAACCGATCGGGTCCGCCTTGCCATTCGGGCCTTCGGGGTTGACGTAGATCAGGCCCATCTGCACGGCGGCCAGCGGGTTGGCGAGCTCACGGTCGCCGCTGTAGCGCTCGTCGCCCATCCACTTGCTTTCGGGGCCCCAGTCGATGTCTTGCTCGGGTTCCCAGATGTCGACGCGCCCACCGGCAAAGCCAAAGGTCTTGAAGCCCATCGAGTCCAGCGCGACGTTGCCCGTCAGGATCATCAGGTCGGCCCAGGACAATTTCTGACCGTACTTTTGCTTGACGGGCCACAGCAGACGGCGCGCCTTGTCGAGGTTGCCGTTGTCCGGCCAGCTGTTCAGCGGTGCAAAGCGCTGCGAGCCAGACCCCGCGCCGCCACGGCCGTCCGCGATGCGGTAGGTGCCGGCACTGTGCCACGCCATGCGGATGAAAAACGGCCCGTAGTGGCCGTAGTCGGCGGGCCACCAGTCCTTTGAGTCGGTCATCAACGCATGCAGGTCCTTGACCACGGCATGCAGGTCGAGGCTGTTGAAGGCCTCGGCGTAACTGAACGCTTCGCCCAGCGGGTTGGACGGCGCGGACTGCTGATGCAGGATCTTGACGTTCAGCTGGTTGGGCCACCAGTTGCCGTTGGTCGGCGCGCCAGCCGCAGTGGGTTTGCGAGCGCCGCCTGAGAACGGGCAAGCCGAGGCGATGGGGTCGTCCAGCTTGGCAAGGGGCTGGTTCATCGAGGGCGCGTCAGACGTTGAAACGGGCTGGTTCATCAAGGGCTCCGGGCAGGGTGGGAAGTGCGGAATCGCTGACTGTAGGAAGCGGACCGCCGCCGGTCAATGCAATTTCCGCTAAGAGCGGGATAGCCTGCAGGCCTGCCGCGGCAGGTCGTGATGCCTGGGGCTCAACGGGTCACCCGAGTCACCCCCGGCAATGCACAGGCGTAGATGCAGTTGCGAAGAGCCGCAATGGCCTCATAGCGCGGGAAGGTGCGCCGCCACACCAGCACCACGCGCCGCGTGGGCACCGGGGGGCTGAACTTCACATAGCGGATGTAGGGCTGCTTCTCGGCCGGCACGCTGAGCTGCGGCACCACCGTGACACC
The DNA here is from genome assembly GCA_043716775.1 of Rubrivivax sp. Classification (GTDB taxonomy): domain Bacteria; phylum Pseudomonadota; class Gammaproteobacteria; order Burkholderiales; family Burkholderiaceae_C; genus Rubrivivax. Next base: position 6,793 of record JAYSYB010000501.1, on the reverse strand, counting down.
CATGCCGCTGGCCACCATGTACTTGATGGTTTCCAGCGAACTGCCTTCGAAGCTCTTGCGGATGCCGTCATTGCCGCTTGAGGACCCGCTGCCAAAGCGTGCGTACTCGGGGCAGACCTCCAGCACGTGGTCGCGAAAGCAGTGGCCGGTGCCTAGCAGCAGCATGGTCTCGCTCTTGAGCTGCTCGGCGGTCACGCTCTTGCGCTTGGCCATGGGGTGGTTGGCCGGCACAGCGGCCAGGAAGGGCTCGTCGTAGAGCGGCGCCATCGCCAGGCCGGTGTCGGGGAAGGGCTCGGCCAGGATCGCGCAGTCGAGTTCACCCAGGCGCAGCATCTCCAGCAGCTTGGCGGTGAAGTTCTCCTGCAGCATCAGCGGCATCTGCGGCACGCGCTGGATGGCCTGACGCACCAGGTCCGGCAGCAGGTAGGGGCCGATGGTGTAGATCACGCCCAGCCGCAGCGGGCCCGACACGGGGTCCTTGCCGAGCTTGGCGATCTCCTTGATGGCGGCGGCCTGCTCGATCACCTGCTGCGCCTGGCGCACGATCTGCTCACCCAGCGGCGTGACACTCACCTCATTGGCGCCGCGTTCGAAGAGCTTCACGTCGAGTTCATCTTCAAGCTTCTTCACTGCCACCGACAGCGTCGGCTGCGACACGAAGCAGGCCTCTGCGGCGCGGCCGAAATGCCGTTCACGCGCCACGGCCACGATGTACTTGAGCTCGGTCAGGGTCATGGTGCGATTGTGGCGAATCGCGCCGCATCCCGGTCCGGGGCTCGCCGGGCGGTTTTGGCGGCAAGGGCGTCAACGCGCAGTGTGAATGCCCAATCACCGGGCCGGGCCGGGCATCGGCACCAGCGTCTGCCTTTTTGTCGGACGGGGCCAGCTGCCCGATGCACTTCGGCAGTTGGCCTTACTTCAAATGCGCTGATCAAGCCTTCAGGAATTCCGCCTTGCCGCCCAGCCAGCGGTCCACATGCAGTTGCGCCACGCGCGGGTCCTGCACCAGGAGGCGCGGCGCCACCGCGCGGGCCTGGTCCAGCAAGGCGCTGTCGGCGCCGAGGTCGGCAAAGCGCAGCAGTGCGTCGCCGCTCTGGCGCGCGCCCATGAATTCGCCGGGGCCGCGGATGTCAAGGTCGCGGCGCGCGATCTCAAAACCGTCGTTCGTTTCGGCCATCGCCTTCAGCCGCGCCTTGCCGGTGGGTGACAGCGGCCCGGTGTAGAGCAGCACGCAGACACTGGCCACCGCGCCGCGGCCGACACGGCCGCGCAGCTGGTGCAGCTGTGCCAGGCCGAAGCGCTCGGCGTGTTCGATCACCATCAGGCTGGCATTGGGCACATCGACACCGACTTCGATGACGGTGGTGGCCACCAGCAGCTTCAGCTCGCCGCCTGTGAAGCGCTGCATCACGGCGGCTTTCTCGGCCGCCTTCATGCGGCCGTGAACGAGGCCGACGGCGTTGTTGCCGAGTGTCGTGCCGACTGTCTTGTCAAGTACCGTGCCAAGTACCGCGCTGAGTACCGCGCTGAGTTCAGCATGCGTCGCGGTGGCGTTCTGCAGGTCCAGGTGTTCACTTTCTTCCACCAGTGGGCACACCCAATACACCTGCCGGCCGCGCGCCACTTCGTCGCGCACGCGTTCAACCACAGCGGCACGTTTGGCGTCGGCAAAGACCTTGGTGACGATGGGCGTGCGGCCGGGCGGCAGTTCGTCAAGGGTGCTGACGTCCAGGTCGGCAAAGTAGCTCATCGCCAGCGTGCGTGGGATCGGCGTGGCGCTCATCATCAACAGGTGGGGTTCCAACATCTGCTCTTGCAATTTTTCGCGCAAAGCCAGCCGTTGCGCGACGCCGAAACGGTGCTGTTCATCGACAACCGCAAGGCCCAGCTTCGCAAACACCACCTCGCGCTGGATCACCGCGTGCGTGCCCACCACCAGCAGCGCTTCGCCCGACGCCACCTGCGCCAGCATGGCCGTGCGGCCCTTGCCCTTGCGGCTGCCGGTGAGCCAGGCCACCGTGATGCCCAGCGGCTGCAGCCACACCACCAGCTTGCGAAAGTGCTGCTCGGCCAGGATTTCGGTGGGCGCCATCAGCGCGCACTGCCAGCCCGCGTCCATGGCGGCCGTGGCGGCCAGCGCGGCCACCACCGTCTTGCCCGATCCGACATCGCCCTGCAGCAGCCGGTGCATGGGCTGCGGGCGCGCCAGGTCGCCGGTGATCTCGGCCACCACGCGCTGTTGTGCAGCGGTCAGCCTGAAGGGCAGCACGGCCAGCAACTGGTCGCGCAAGCCTTGCGCCACCGCGCGCATGGCAGGTGCCGCCAGCCGCGCGCGCGCCGCCTGCGCCTGCGACTGCGCCAACTGCTGCGCCAGCAGCTCTTCAAACTTCAGCCGCTGCCAGGCCGGGTGGCCGCGGTCTTCCAGCATGTCGATTGGTTCATCGGGGCGCGGGTGGTGCAGCAGCAGCAGGGCATCGCGCAGCGGCGGCAGGCCCGCAGGCACCATATCGGGCGGCAGCAGTTCAGCCAACGGCGCGCGGGCCAGCGCCGATGCCACCACTTTGCGCAGGTAGGCTTGCGGCAGCTGTGCGGTGCTGGGGTAGATGGGCGTCAGCGCGGTCGGCAACGGTGTGTCGACGCTGACGGCGCGAAATTCCGGGTGCACCATCTCGCGGCCCAGGAAGCCCACACGCACCTCGCCGCGCACGCGCAGGAGGTTGCCCACCGCCAGCGTCTTCTGGTTGGACGGGTAGAAGTGCAGCAGCCGCAGCAGCAACTCGCCACTCTCGTCGGCCATCCGCACCACCAGCTGCCGCCGCGACCGCGTTTCGATGCGGCATTCCAGCACGGTGCCCTGCACCTGCGCGCTGATCCCGTCGCGCAGGCTGATGATGGACCGCAGCCGCGTTTCGTCTTCATGGCGCAGTGGCAGGTGCAGCGCCAGGTCGATGTCGCGCACCAGCCCCAGCTTGAGCAGCGCGCGGGCTGGCCCAGACAACTTGGTGTCTGGGGCTTTGACAGGCGGAACTGGCGCGGGGCGTGCGAGCATGGAACAATTTTGACCTTGCTTGTCAGCGTCCATCCATCCATAGCCATGAACCCAGCGCCGCTACGCGAATACGGTCTTGCGGACTTTGATTTCACGCTGCCGCCCGAGCTGATCGCGCAGCACCCTGCCGCCGAGCGCAGCGCTTCGCGGTTGCTCGACGGACGCGGCGCATTGCCGGTGGACCGCGTCTTTCGCGACCTGCCCGCGCTGCTGCAACCCGGTGACCTGCTGGTGTGCAACGACACCCGCGTCATCAAGGCGCGGCTGCTGGGTGAAAAGCCCACGGGTGGGTTGGTGGAAGCGCTCATTGAGAGGGTGCTGCCGAACCATGAAGTCTGGGCGCATCTGCGCGCCAGCAAGTCGCCGCGGCCTGGCAGCCTGGTGCGCTTCGGCGATGCCTTCGACGCCGAAGTGCTGGGCCGTGCCGGGCCCGAGGGCGCGCTCTTCCACTTGCGCTTTCCGCAAGACCCGTTGACGCTGCTGGAACGCCACGGCCACGTGCCGCTGCCGCCTTACATCACGCACGACGACACGGCAGAAGATGCCGCGCGTTACCAGACGGTCTTTGCCACCCACCCCGGCGCCGTGGCCGCGCCGACGGCGGCGCTGCACTTCGATGAACCGCTGCTGGCTGCCCTGCAGGCGCGTGGTGTGCAGCGTGCCACCGTCACGCTGCATGTCGGCGCCGGCACCTTCCAGCCGGTGCGCACCGAGCGCCTGGCTGACCACCGCATGCACAGCGAATGGTTCGACGTGAGCGCGGCCACGGTGGCGGCCGTCGAAGCTGCGCATGCCCGCGGCGGGCGCGTGGTGGCCGTCGGAACGACCACACTGCGCGCCCTGGAAAGCGCCGCCCGCACCGGCGCGCTGGCGCCGCAGACCGGTGACACCGACATCTTCATCACCCCGGGCTTCCGCTTCCGGGTGGTGGACCAGCTCGTCACCAACTTCCACCTGCCCAAGAGCACGCTGATGATGCTGGTGAGCGCCTTTTCCGGCCACGCCCAGGTGATGGCGCTGTACCGCCACGCAGTGGAATCGCGCTACCGCTTCTTCAGCTATGGCGACGCGATGCTGCTAGAACGCGCATAGGACAGGCGCTGCGACCTGACGCCAGCTGCGCATGCCCGCGGCGACAATGCCGCCCATGCTGGACTTTGACCTGCTCGCCACCGAAGGCCGCGCCCGCCGGGGCCGCCTGACGCTCAACCACGGCGTCGTCGAAACGCCGGTCTTCATGCCGGTGGGCACCTACGGCACTGTCAAGGGCGTGATGCCGCAGTCGCTTTTGGAGATGGGCGCACAGATCATCCTCGGCAACACCTTCCACTTGTGGATGCGGCCGGGGCTGGACGTGCTGCGCGCCTTTGGCGGCCTGCACGGCTTTGAGCGCTGGCAAAAACCGATGCTCACCGACAGCGGCGGCTTCCAGGTCTGGAGCCTGGGCGGCGCTGACGGCAAGGGGCGAAAGATCAGCGAGGAAGGCGTGCGCTTTGCCAGCCCCGTCAACGGCGACAAACTCTTCCTGACGCCCGAAGTGAGCATGCAGATACAGACCGTGCTCAACGCCGACATCGTGATGCAGTTTGACGAGTGCACACCTTACGAAACGAAGGGCGTGCTGACCACTGAAGCCGAAGCCAGAGAATCGATGGCACTCAGCCTGCGCTGGGCCGTGCGCAGCCGCGACGAATTCATGCGGCTGGAAAACCCGAACGCGCTTTTCGGCATCGTGCAGGGCGGCATGTTCGAGTCCTTGCGCGAAGCTTCGCTGGACGCACTCGTCGCGCTGGACCTGCCGGGGTATGCCGTGGGCGGCGTCAGCGTCGGCGAGCCGAAGGACGAGATGCTGCGCATCATGGCGCACACGCCGCACCGGTTGCCGGCGCACAAGCCGCGCTACCTGATGGGCGTGGGCACGCCCGAAGACCTGGTGGAAGGTGTGGCGCAGGGCGTGGACATGTTCGACTGCGTCATGCCCACGCGCAACGCGCGCAATGGCCACCTCTTCACGCGCTTCGGTGACCTGAAGATCCGCAACGCGCGCCACCGTGAAGACAGGCGGCCGCTGGATGAGACTTGCAGCTGCCACACCTGCGGCCAAGGCTTCAGCCGCGCGTACCTGCACCACCTGGACCGCTGCGGCGAAATGCTGGGCCCCATGCTGGCCAGCATCCACAACCTGCACTACTACGTGAACCTGATGCGCGACGTGCGGCAGGCGCTGGACAAGGGGCGCTTCGAGGCCTTTCGGGCGCAGTTCAAGGCCGACCGCGCGCGGGGGGGTTGACGCTTACGGCATGGGCGCTGCAAAGCCCAGCACCACGCGGCGCGTCATCGCTGATTTCTTCTCGATCTTCGTCACCACCACATCGCCCACCTCCGCCGTGTTGGCGACGTGTGTGCCGCCACAGGGTTGCAGGTCTACGCCCGCAATCTCCAGCACGCGGATGCGGCCCAGACCACGCGGCGGCTGCACGCTCATGCTGCGCACGAGGCTCGGGTTGGCGTCGAGTTCTGCTTCGCTGATCCAGCGGTGGCTCACCGCGTGCGCCCCGACCACCAGGCGTGCGATGCCGGCAGTCAGGGTGTCCTTGTCCAGCGGCTCGTTCATGTGAAAGTCCAGCCGCGCGTAGCCGGCCGTGATCGAGCAGCCGTCCACCGGGTGCGGCACCAGCGCACACAGCAGGTGGGTGGCGGTGTGGAAGCGGCGGTGCGCTTGGCGCCGCGCGGCATCGACCGTCGCGACCACCTTCGTGCCCGGCGCGAAGGCCAACGCAAGCGCGAACACGTCGATGCCGGCTGCGGGCACATGGGCGATGGCGCCGGGCTGATCCTTGTGCTTGCGCGTGTCGGCCACTGGCAGCACCGCGCCGTTGGCCGCCGTCAGCGTGCCGGTGTCGCCGGCCTGACCGCCGCCGAGCGGGTAGAACACGGTGCGGTCGAGCACGATACCGCTCGCATCGACAGTCAGCACCGTGGCTTCGCAGTGCAGCAGCGTGGCGTCTTCGCGGAAGACTTCTTCGGTCATGCGTCATGGCTCCTCAAAGTCACGTCGCCGCTAGGCGTGACCAACGTGGCGGTGATTGCAGGGCCGGGCTCGGGCAGCACCTGCACGCCGCGCAGGCGCAGCACGTCGCGGGCGCGCACAGGCACGCCGTGCAGCGTCAGCGACTTCAAGGTCAGGCCCGACTCAGGCATGCGGCTGGCCGGGTGCGTGCCCTTCCACTGCATCAGCGTGGGCAGCGCGCCGCCGCAATTCAGCTGGCCGTCTTCACGCACCAGGATGTCCCATTGCAGCAGGCCTTCGGGTGTGTCGCGGCTGGCTGCCAGCGGCTCGCCGGGCTTCTGGCCCACGGTGATGAGGCCCCAGCGGTGCATGTCGAGCATGCTGGACCGTGCGACGACGTGCAGCAGGCGCGGTGTGTCGGCCAAACTTTGCAACAGCGCGGCGTCATCCAGCCCGAACCAACGCACACGCCCCGGCGGCGGCGCATCGGGATCAACGGCGATGATCTCCAGGAAGCAGTCCGGGTAGGCGGCCGTGCTGATCTTCATCAGCCGGTTGTGCGTGCCCATCAGCGGGTGTTTGCCACCCAGCCCGGGCGTCACGCCCAGCGTGGACTCGCACCAGGCCACGCCTTGTTCAAGCGTCGCAGCGGCCACCACCAGGTGGTCGAGCACAACGCTCACAAGGTCACCATGCCTTCGACGCACACCACCACGTCACCACCGATCCACACG